>DITM01000052.1 GCA_002422845.1 Candidatus Paracaedibacteraceae bacterium UBA6184 | reverse complement strand
TTGGTCGCATGACATTGTTCGACCCACCCACCCGGCAGACCGTCGCAAGCGCTCCTAAGTCTGCCGATCCCTTTAAGAGCGCGGGTTCGCCCCTGCTTGCAACGCATGTGGCATTGTGGGGCGAAGGAAGCTGTAGTAGATCTTAGAGTCCAATTCCTGACTTTTACTTTGGTAAATAGTCCATAGGGTTTAAACTTTTGGTGCCTTTGCGTAATTCAAAGTGCAATTCACCATCGCTACCCTCAGTTGCTAGGATATCTGCGATGCGTTGGTTTTTCTTTACTGAATCATTTGCGCGAACAGAAATGCCACCAACTTGTGCATAGGCTGCGATCATTTGGTTGGGGTGCTCGATCAATACGACTTTCCCCATACCTTTGATGGCGCCGACGAAAATGACCTTTCCATTATCAATGGCGACAATTGGACTGCCAGCCTTTGCTTTAATATTAATACCATTATTGGTACCTTTATCAGATGATCCGTATCCTTTGCTAACGGATCCTTTCACGGGCCATGCATACGTAGGTTGAGCAGGTTGAGGTGCTGCAACGGCTGCAGATTCTGCTTGTGCAACTGCATTTGGCGGAACCTTGTAGTGCTTACCTTTAGTTTCTTCTGGTTTAATTTTTAATTGAGAATAACGCTCTACTTTTTCCTGAGTCTTTTGTTCTGATTTTGCCGGTGGAGATTTTATCCCTGGCAAATCTGATGGAGCTAATGTTTCAGGAATATCTAGTCTACTATGCTGTGGTGACTCTTTCGGTTTGATGACGGGTTCTGAGTGTTGTATCTGTGGAGCAGATTCTGTGACTACTATAGATGAAGGAATCTCTGCCACATGAATTTTTCCTGATCCTGATTTTGTTTCTCCCGTATATTTACGAATGATAGACTCAATCGCTTTGTTTTTAAATGACTCCCATTCTTCAGGAGTCATATTTTCCGTATGACGAGTGCTTCGTTCTTCAAACGACACTGGAGATTCATCAGCTCCGCGTGAACAACCGGACCCCAAAAGAACTAATAGGGTTAATAACATTAAATGGGCATAGGCGATGGGTGTATTCATGTGTTTACCTTGCGGGTTCAATAATATCAGTATTCATAAAGGGACGTAAAACCTCTGGCACTAGAATACTACCGTCTTTTTGTTGATAGTTTTCAAGGACGGCGACCAAAGTGCGTCCAACAGCAAGCCCAGAGCCATTTAAAGTATGTACAAAATGGATATGCCCAGCGTCATCTCTATACCGGGCATTCATTCTTCGAGCCTGGAAATCAGCGCAATTGCTGCAACTTGAGATTTCTCGGTAGGCTTCTTGTGACGGCAACCAGACTTCTAAGTCATAGGTTTTTTTTGCAGAAAACCCCATGTCACCTGTTGATAACAACATGGTGCGATAAGGAAGTTCTAAGCGTTGTAAGATCGTTTCTGCACAACTCACCATGCGTTCATGCTCTTGGCTAGATTGATCTGCGGTGGTTATCGATACAAGTTCAACTTTAGAAAACTGATGAACGCGAATCATTCCACGGGTATCTCGACCTGCAGACCCGGCTTCTTGACGATAACAAGGCGTATGAGCTGTAAAACGTAAGGGTAATTGATCAACAGAGGTGATCTCATCCATCATCATGTTAGTGAGTGGAATTTCACTGGTTGCAATTAAATAGTAATCTGACGTTGTTTTAAACTGATCGTCTTCAAACTTGGGCAATTGACCTGTTCCGTACAATGCATTACTGCGTACTAACGTTGGGGGTGACACCTCTTCATACCCAAATTCTGTGGTGTGAACATCCAGCATAAAATTCGCTAACGCACGTTCTAGTTTTGCTAATTGATTCCGCAGAATCACAAATCTAGATCCGGACATTTTTGCTGCGCGTTCAAAATCCATCTCGCCCAAAGCTTCACCTAATTCATAGTGAGGCAGTGGTGTGAAGTCGAACGTTCTAGGAATTCCCAAACGACGAATTTCTTGGTTGAATGTTTCGTCAACACCCACAGGGACTTCGTGGTATGGAATCGACGGAATAGACATTAATAGCCCAAGCAGCTCTTCTTTTAAGGCTTTTTCTTGATGCTCTAATTCGGGTAAACGAACTTTTATGAAGTTGCTTTTTTCAAGTAATGCAGAGGCGTCTTGCCCTGATGCCTTTGCGGTTCCAATATCTTTTGCAAGGCTATTGCGTTGCGTTTGTATTTCTTGCATTTCTGAAACTGCAGCGCGATGAGATTCATCTAATGCTAAAATATGTTTGCTAAGGGGATCTATCCCTCGAGTTGCAAGCCCTTGATCAAAGGCTGCTGAATGTTCACGAATCCATTTTAAATCGTGCACGACAAGGTCTCCTGAAAAATAATTTAAGTATCAAAAAACATGACTTTTTGTCATATCTTTACAAAAGTTAATCTAATATTAACCATTTTACGACTAGAATCAATAAAGTTCCAGGAATATTTATCATGCAAAAAATCTTAACTGCTTTATTTATGTTTGTCGGTTTAATTAGTCAGTCTGTTCAAGCCGAGACTTTGACCTTAAAAGTTGGTCATTTGCGATCATTGAAAGGCAATTTAATGGTATATTTATGGAATAATCCAGACGCATATTTAATGAAAAACTCGGCAGATTACAGAGTGATTCTTGATCTTGAAAAACCAGAGAACGCTCCGACGGATGGAATGATCAAAGTAACGATAGACGATTTGCCATCTGGTGCATATGCAATGATGTTGTATCATGATGAAAACCGATCCTATGATTTTGAACGAAATTTTGTTGGAATTCCCATGGAAGGGTTTGCTTTTGGAAATAATGCTCAACCCAAATTAGGCGCGCCAAAGTTTCAAGAAGCTGCCATTAATTTAGGTCAAACAGACGTTGTACAACAAGTGAATGTGTTGTATTGATCCTGCATAATCTGTTAAATTGCATGAGTTTATCAAGGAAAAGAGATGCCTAGCTTAGCTAAAGTAATAGAAACGATGCCCGGTCATTTTAAAGGAGCCAGTTTTTACAATAATCAATNNCTATTAGATGACAGTGATCTAAGTCCCTATTGTTTTCACAATGCTATTCACAAAGCTAAAGAAATTATATCTTCATTTGTTGATGGTACCGAAGTATATATTATTAAGGTATATCGAATAAATAGCCCCTTAGATGCTGAAGCAATATTAAAAAGTTTTGAAGAGAAAAATAGCGCTAATCAAATCAATTATATCGAACATTTGGTTCAGCCTTATGAAAA
>DITM01000099.1 GCA_002422845.1 Candidatus Paracaedibacteraceae bacterium UBA6184 | reverse complement strand
AAAAGGTGCTTTGCTTCCTAAGACCTTTTAACTTTAATAAATCAATCAAGTTCTAATGCCGTAGCAGATATGTAGCACAATATGTCTCGATAGCAAGCTGTAGACTCTAATAAACAAACCAGATACTGATGTTTACATTTTGTCATTGGACTATCCTCATTTAATGCTGCACTTTAAAGTTAGTTATACGGCTAAAAGATATCTACTTCAGAAGTGGCGATTCAGTCAGATCAAGTCTGGATTAATACAATTTATGCTAGTCTCGGCAAGTGTTTTTACCAGCACAGCATCAACTCTGAGATCAATCGTCCCTTAACCAGACGCTTGTGATTGTTGTTTTAAACAACATCAATCGAGTTGATGTGCAGGAGAAAAAAGCCAGCAGCTTTTAGTACTAATAGGCAGAAGGTGTTGCTGCGTGATTGGAAACCTGCGTTAATTAGGTTTACTATTTAGTTTGACGAGAGGATGCCTCAGTAGTAATCAACCGACGTTTATATAAAATTCAGGACACCCTCGTTCATTGTTTGAATACTTTCGACTTTTCAACATTTCCCTCATGGACAATCTCGCCAAAAAAATTATCAATGAGGTCAGCGTTATCTCCCACAATGGTCGCAATCACCTTATCCTTTCTATAAACAATTAGCTCTACAGAATACTGATTACAAGTCATTCCCAAACATGAATTTAGTTGATATTTGAAATCGCCACGCAAAAAACTTACAGCGTAATCAACTCCTCGAGGAGAGTTACGTTCGGCAAAATATGTAAAATTACCATCCTTAGGTGCATTAAACTCTAGCTCGACCTTGGCTAAGGTTCCAAAGCGATAGGATAAGGTTTGCATTACTCCCTTCTCCACTATCCCGCAGAGGGAGATTAGTTTGTTATTACGAACAAAACTATCTCCTACTGGTTTACCAGTATATGCGGAAAAGTAGAGCATCTCTGAAGGCTTGCAGAGAGTTTCTGCAAATGCGTAACTAGGTATCAACCCAGCAAACACAAGGCAAATCAAACAAGTATTTCTTATGAGGGTCATATATAGTTCCTAAATCACCCCGGCTTTCGTGGATGCTGTTTGTTTTAAATTAGAGTGTTGCGGTCTGGTTTTCTCAGCCAACTCCATATAGCATTTCGCCTCAGATCCATATGTAACCCACCAATTACTTCAAAACGTTACTAGAGGTTTCGGGGTGGAGACATCCTGTCTTCGACGCGTGTGAGGCGCTGAGCCTATCTGGCGACAACTCCTCGTTTTAAACTTGACGTATGAGTGATTACCCACTACTTCATCAAGTATGATTCACCCCTTATGATTATAAAAATCAGAAAGTCGCCTCAACGTATACATTTTTTCCATCATCAGTAGGTTGTGCAGTGTATTCAACATCATGTTCAAAATATGCTTTTCCGTCGTACATTATCTGAACTTTAGCAGCACATGAAGCAAGATTATTCTTTTTATTAGTATCGATTGTCCTAATTGATTCCACGTTCCAACCAATTTTCTTTAAGTCAAGCTCAATTTGTTGATTAGCCAACTCACCTGAAAGCTGGGCGCCAAGTTGGAAACCAATCTGCTCATCTGCAATTTGAATGACCAGCTCTTTAACTGTTTCATCACTGCAGGATGGAACGGAACCGCACCCATTTAGAATAAGCGATGCTGCAGCTACTGCTAAGTAATTTAACTTCATTTTTTAATCCCCTATTTATGATAAGAACCTTACATTTATTCAGAGTTACAGTTACTTCAATTGAAATTAATTTATGCTCATGATGGATGTATATGGCTCTCCTTCATAAGTTTTCTTCAAGCGTATCTAATACAGCCGCTTTTTTTCTATTCTTTGGCAGCCTTAAATTGAATCTATTTACTCTGGTTGATGATTTGTTGGCTGTTTTAATACATTTGATCTTGCTACCAGATCATCAATTTTGTTTATTGAATACACAATGTAGAAATAACCAAACAGAAAAGCCCATATCATATTAGGGCGTAGATCAATCTTGTAATCATTCAATAGATTTTCATCAAGACCTGAAACAAATGGTTTTGTGACCATTACAAACTGAAATACTAAAAAAGCGACATTTAAAGCTAAATTTGTTAAAAGTAATAAGTTATCAGTATCCGAGCCATCATTACTTACGAAACCCATAAAATAGCTGGCCCATGACCATAATGATGCCAGCACCACTAAATTTATAAATGTAATTTTCCCCTGTTTAGCGACGTTATTTAAGCTATTAATGTTTGATATTAACCATAAAAACGGGAATGTACCGCATGATACGATCGTATAAATAATGAAATTAATAACTGGGATACGTTTTATGTCAGAAAGCATGACAGACCTTTAGCAAATTTTAAGATTTCCAATTATATAACTGCAAGATCACCGAAAACAACACGATCAAGCCACTAAATTTTGGCAGAACATTTTTGAGGAGTATTCATCGTTCAATTAGGACCACCTTTATCAACATACCAAGCGTAAAGTGGCGGTGGTAAGTTTTGTTCAGTTGTTACACCGAATGCCTGAATCGTCTCACCACTAGTAATTATGCTAGCAAATACTTCCCCTGTTTCTGTATCGATAGCAAAAG
>DITM01000083.1 GCA_002422845.1 Candidatus Paracaedibacteraceae bacterium UBA6184 | reverse complement strand
CGATCCGTTTCTTTTTGCGCATTTTGTAATTCTTTTTGCCCACGCGCAACTTCGTGCAAAATGACCCAAATGTCATCCGCTACAGCTGTCATTTTAATGTCCTCGCAGTCCAAAATAGCGGGAAAGTATAGCACAAGCCAAAATCATCCTTTCGCCGCCATGTGTTTATGACGCGCATAAAAACTGCCCCTAATAATTCAGTTTAATTTAGCATTTCCCCTTAATTAGCCGCCTTCGCGTAGGCACCAACTAACACGTAAGCACCGGCAACACAGCCTCATATTCCAAAACATACTCATCAAAACTTCGAGTAAATTGAGCAGACAACAACGCCTTTCTTTGCCAAAAAGAGGCATCCAATTCTAACTCTTGCATTGCCTTATCATAACTGGGTTGATGCGCTTCCTTAAACGTCTCAGCCACTTTTACACCCCATTCATCCGATAACAACGTTAAAGCACTGCGTAACGAGTTATAAGCCACATCATCCCAATTCACCGCAAATTGCCTATTTTCGACTGTTTTAAAATAATGCAAAATGCCAACCCGCGTTGACGTGCTTAAATCATAACCTAAACGCCATATCCGTAAAGACAGCTCAAAATCTTCACGACTCCAGCTGCGTAACTTATCAAGCGCGTATGGCAGGCAATTCGGATAGATCTCGATTATCTGGAATCGCGAGTATGTAATTACTGACGAGTCCACCAAAAACATTTTCATTATTTTGAAAAAAGTTATTTGGAGTAAAGAAAGGACATGAATACCGCCATAACTGGTAACCATGTTCACTTAACAAATCCAATGCTAGAGTTGCATCCGAAATATTATCAGCATTAACGATAAGCGACGGTTTATGGGTTGATATTAAATGTCTGGCACCTTTCAATACCTCATTTATAGCACCCGGCGTATCCAAAAATAGAAAATCGATATGCCCCCAATTTTGGGCATCCAGTTGAATTGCTGATATATAAGGTTTTTGCGGGTCAGTCACTGTCTGATGAGAGACCATACCGAAGTTTCCGTCCGAATCAAATGAAGGTTCGCTCACCGCAACCGCACCGGGTAAAGCACCTGCACGAGCATGAATGATCCGAACGTTATCTATCGAATTTAAAGCCAAATTGGCATGAAGCAGATCAACCATACGCCGAGACTGCTCTAACGCAATGACTGTGCCACCGCTGCCAGCCAAGCGTGAAAGAGGAATAGTATGCGCCCCAAATCCAGCACCCACTTCGACTACAATACTACCGGCAGAGAACATTTTTTCAAAAACTGAATTTAATCCGTCAGTCCAATCACCATAATTGATTAGCGATTTACCAATATAAGCATCGCGTTTAGGTAATAAAAAATTTCCGTATCGACAAGCGTATATCGCTAATACAGCCATTTCGTGGGTAGATACAGGAGGCGTTGGGTTAGTTATGGCTGCCTCGATGCTCGCTAAGGTTTCATAGCGTTTTCTGTCAATAACTTGGGCATTAAAATTTACACCGATAAGCATTTGGAATTCGGCTAGGGATCGAGTGTTGCCGAGACTGTACTTTTCAATATCAATCAGTGCGGCGGTATCCGATGAGCGTTCGATAGAAAGAAGATGACGAACTCTCTTGTAGGAAAGATCATTAAGCTTCGGCCATGTATCTTTCTCATCGTCCCAATGCTTAGTTGATGTCTTTCTGGAATAGTAGTGGTGAATTAAGCATTTATCCGGAGTATATCCAACCCAACCATGGGTAAAGAGACGTGCTGCGTAGGTAATTTCTTCTCCTATGAAATAAATGAAAGGGTCATACGGAATTTGTTCGAACATCTCGCGGCGTCCGAACAGGTATCCACCTGCAACTAGGTAGGATTCAATGGGTCTGGACATGTCCAACAATACGGAGTTTTGCGACATTACCCGGTTAAAAAACTTAACAGGCGCTAAGCGTGGAGTATTAAAACGAAGTTCATCGGGTGGATTATACCCGGCAGGATAGGTTGAAAGAAAAGCATTAGGATTATTGGTTCTGTGGAGCGTATCAATCATTTCGATGTCCCAGTTTTTAGCAAAGCGCATATGGGAATCGATTAGCAGAATATAGTCTTCATTTTTGGCAAAAGAAAGAGCTTTTGATTTTGCCCAACAAGCCCCCCGTGTTTCTTGTAATGATACATTGATAACGCGGATTTGATCGGGTCTTGAGTAAGGTATAGCGAAGCAATCAGTATCTTGTTCTGAATCGAATTGCCAACAAATACCAACGGAAATTTGATCTGGGTGGGTTGCTGTTTCGAACATATTTTTAATCGTCCACTGGCATTCTGTATCACGGTAGCTGGCAATTGCGACAAAGATTTTATTCATAATTTGTCATTCTCTTTCAAAATAGATAATAAGCCGAAATATAATAAAATTTTTTATTACTTATACTCGATGTTTAAGTTTATTAGCTTAATTTTTAAAACCTTTTTAACGGGTAAAGATAAAAAATTATTCACTAAAATACTATAGAAAAATTAGGCATTATTTAGTCCAACTATAGTTAAAAACGAGCTTTATATTAAAGAATACTCTAGCCTAATTAAAAACTATAAAAATCAATATAAAAAAACCCTCGCCCGATTGCTCAGGCGAGGGTCTTTTACTGATTAATAAAATGTCGGGTTACATAAATAAAGCATTCCCCAAATTATTTAGTTAAACATCACCTTCTTGATTTAAATCGTCTTGACCGTTTGATTCCATGTTAAACGGACTTAGCGTGTCATAAGGGCTAGTGTTAGTTGGAGCATCGCTACTAAAAATTAGCTCTTCCCCATCATCCAGAATATCTGTAGCTTTGATAGTGCCTTCAGTATTCTCAAATCTCTCAGTAATATCCGGCGACTCCTCAGCAGGGACTGAAGCCTCTTCTACAACCTCATCAGTTACGATAGCTTCCTCGACAGATTCTTCGGCGACAACTTCATCCTCGGCAGACTCATCAACTACGACAGTTGCCTCGGTAGATTCTTCGGCGACAACCTCATCCTCGACAGACTCATCAGCTACGACAGTTGCCTCGGTAGATTCTTCGGCGATAACCTGGTTCTCTGTGGGTTCATCAGTAACAACTTCTTCGTTAACGGATTCGTCGACAATAACGTTGTTCTCATTTGATCTATCCGAATCATCAATAGACCCATCAGAATCCGTATTTTCGACAGACTGTGATCTCAATGACTCACCTGATCTATTTAAATCTGCTTTGCTGACAAATGCACCTCCTTTATTCGTATCAGCCCAAACAGGCAATTGTTCTTTTGTCATACCTATCATGTTGCCATTCCCATCAAGAAACCAATAGGCAAATCCCCAAGTTGATTGCTCACTCGCAGCTTTTATAACAAAAGCTGTAGCATTAGATTGATATATACGAGAAATTTCTGCCATATACTTATCAGGATTGCTCTCAAAGTCCTTAATCCCGCTTTCAACCTTAACCGTCCGACCGTCTTCAAGCCGTATTAATGCATGTGACCAATCCGGCCCTTTCTCAGGCGTGGTCTCAGGCGTGGT
>DITM01000006.1 GCA_002422845.1 Candidatus Paracaedibacteraceae bacterium UBA6184 | reverse complement strand
CATTTTGGACTGGTTTAAGAACAGGTGAGCAGATTGGACTCCGATGGGAGAACGTAGATCTTGAACGCGGTGTGATTTTCATCCGTGAATCAATAGTAAACGGGCGTATTGCTGGCACAAAGACAGCTGGCAGTAATCGAACACACGAACTTCACCCTAACGGGTTGGCTGTATTGAATCGATTACCAGTACGCACGGATTATGTGTTTCTAGACCCCGCAACCGGTCAGCGCTGGAAGTATGATGGCGTGCCTCGTGAGCGATACTGGCAAGCGGCAATTGAAATTTCAGGTGTTGAATACAGAAAACCATACGCATGCAGACATACATACGCGTCTACGTTTTTATCAACGGGCAGCAACCCGCTTTGGGTAGCGCAACAGTTGGGCCATAAAGATTGCGCTATGATTTGGAAAGTTTATGGTCGATGGCTTAGGAATTAAACCCACAATATATTAAACAATAATAATCATTATCTGATTTATTCTCCTTTAACGCTAAGTTAGACTAAGAAAAAATAGATGGAGTTTTATCAAGTGTATAAGCCAAGCAAGTCCGTTCTCATAACCGATTTAGATAATACTTTGTTCGACTGGTTTGAAATATGGTACAGCTCTTTTAATGCAATGCTTGAACGTGTTGTTGAAATTTCGGGAATTTCTAAAGAACAGTTAATCAAAGAAATCCGCCCAGTGCACCGAAAGTACGGCACTGCAGAGTACGCGTTTGTTCTCGAGAAGTTACCATCGTTGCAACAGAAATATGGTACCAGAGAGAAGATCAATGAAGAACTGAAAGATGCTATACATGCTTATCGCAGTGAGCGGATGACCCATCTTAAATTGTATAAAGGTGTATATGATACCTTGGCTGAACTAAAATCAAGGCGAGTTAGGGTCGTTGCGTACACAGAGTCAAAAGAGTGGTACACAAAAAACCGTTTGAAGCGCTTGGGGCTGGATTACTTTATAGAAGTATTATATTCGCCCTCAGACCATACTGTTCCCCTTGAGGAAGAGGAACGAACTGAAATAGTTTTTGATTTTATGAAGTCTGAGCACACGCCAGAGGGCGAGTTTAAGCCTAATCCAAAACTGTTACTTGACATAATTGATAAGCTCGGCGTGACACCTGAAGAATGTGTGTATGTCGGAGATAGTGAGATGAAAGATGTGGAAATGGCGCTGCAAGCAGGTGTAACTGCCGTTTTCGCTAAATATGGAACTGGCCATTTTAATGGCGAGGATACGCGTTACAAACTATTACAAGCGGTGACTCACTGGACCGACGCTGACGTCCAAAGAGAACAAGAAATTAAGAAAAATAGCAAGCATTTGCAACCCGACTTTACTATCGATAGTTTCGATGAGTTATTAGATATATTCAACTTTAGAAAAAAAAAAGCATGAATGATAAAGATATTCTCGAGCATCAAATAACAATTTGGAAAGAAATTGTGGAGACACAACGTCATTTTAATGATGTCGCGATGAAAGTTAGGCATTTAGGGTTTATCCTAGTGGCTGCTTTGGTCGGTGCTGCTGGACTAACATTCCGTTCAGGGTACGAAATCATCCTAACTGGCGAGGGTTTTAGTGTTCCGGTTGCCTCCGCGTTACTACTATTCGGTGCTCTATTTTGGGCTGTCATATGGTTTCTGGACGTGAAATGGTATACCCCATTTTTGCTGGGTAGTGTAAAGGCGGGTTTGATAGTTGAGTCCGAGATAAACAAAAGAATGACCGAAGTACAGCTTACCCAGCAAATAAAACAGGCGAGTAGAGATAGCTCAATATTTGGTATACAGCTATCAAGTTCAAGACGTGCGCCGATATTCCATACGTTCATGTTTTTATTGTTGCTGGGTATGTCGGTACTTTTCGCTTTATTCAATCAGATCAAGTTAATTTCAGCTCCCTGTTGTACTGAAACTGAACAAAAAGCTGATTTTGAAACACCGCAAGAAGTTGTTGAAAAGCCAGAAGAAGCGATTGAAAAGCCACAAGAAGCTGTTGAAATGCCACAAGAAGGAATTTAAATGTCTGATTGTCGGTTGGTTAATATGGGTTCAACTCCCGCCAGCTCCACCAAATCCAAAAGTAAAGACGCCTTCGGGCGTCTTTTTTGTTTTCAGCATGATTAAATATCTATTTTTTATGGTCATGCTCTTTCAACGACGGATGCTTTGGCTTGTTCTCGGGATTGACTCTCCGGCGCTTATCCGTTTTCCCAGTAGATTCTGCTTTAGGCTTCGGGCCTGGCTTTATTGACATATAAAATACCTCTTTAAATTTCACCAATTAATTAATGTAGCTTGATATGTTGAAGATACAAGTTAATTAGAGTTATCAGTCATATCTTTTATAAGTATTATATTGAATATCATTTTGATAAATCTTATTCCGCAGCTTAATTTCCAGAAAGTAATCTGGCTTTTAATCTTTTAAATAACAAATCAGGACTACCCACTGTCACTGAAATGTTTGAACAATGGTTCAAAGGCATTAGAATTGGGCGTACAGCACGTTAAAAGCCAATAGCGGTCGGATAGATAACCACATTTTGCCTAACTTTG
>DITM01000068.1 GCA_002422845.1 Candidatus Paracaedibacteraceae bacterium UBA6184 | reverse complement strand
TTGTCACGTGATTTTCAGGGGATGCCTCGGTGCGTTTAACTTAAAAAAGTAAACCACTTTAACAACCGTGAGTCTTTGCGCCTCGAATCAATATTCTTCGGCACGCTGATTCACTAAAAAGGAACACAACACTACTCACAAAAGAAACTATCTCAATTTCATTTTCAAACCCTATCCCTCCCACGCCGAAGGTGGGTTCAAAATCTCTCTTATTTCCCCACGTCCATAAGACGTCTCAAACCACATCGGATCGAACCCAATGGATGCAACGGCACGTTGCTGGGTTCAAAATTCCCCTCATGTTGCTTAATAACATGTCTCAATCTACATCTGATTCAACCTAATGGGTGCAATCGCAAATAAAAGCGCTGCGCTAAAAATCCATATCTCTCTCGGAATCAATCGAGTATTGCGAGATTTTTTCCTTCGAATCGCTCTGCTCAATATGTATAGATTTCATTTGCCACTATCCATCTCGGGGGCAAGGCGCAAATAAACAGGTCAAAAAAGAAAAAAACCCACAGAAATCTGTGGGCAAGTTGTTCAGGGAGGATTTGTACATCCTGTGATGTGACATTGCGTCGACAGAATCCACAGTGGTGTACTAAGAACCTTATACATCAAACTCTCGGCCGCTCCAATGCAATAATGTGCATGCATGAGTTGCACTCAACGCATATCGACTAAGAGATCAGTCTTTCTCCTGGACTGGCGCGACTAACCTTACTTTTAAATCGTTAAGGTATGCATTTACGAAGGCCGTCTCAGATATGTCAAAAAAATCCGCCGCCAAATCCGCATATTCTTTGACAATAATCTCTGCGGGGGTCTCTTTCGATGGATCCATCATTTCATCTGTGGCAGCTGCTAATATAGCATATAATACTGGATCTATGCGATCCATCGTCCATCCGGACTGCAATCCCGACGTGATGCACTCATCTATTGATATGATATTTTTGCATGCGCTAGTCAATCTTTTTTGCAAAAAATGCATATCTGGCTTTTCCCAAGTTTCGTCAAAAAAACTTAACAACTGATCTGTTTGCATGTCTGCTTCACCATATTGATGAACGAATAACATTTGAACAACCCCTAATCTGGCAGTTGAACGTTGATGTCGATTAAAACGTCGCTTCAAAGCTTATCCCCTTGATAATTCTTGATACTATGCATAAATTGAAAATGCGTCACACAGCTCTTTTACGCTATCTTGGATTTCCTTTGCAATACTTTCTTGCTTTCCTTCAGATAAAGCGATCAATGATTTTCCAATTAACCCCCCAACACGCTTAAATTCCCCTACTTTAAAGCCACGGCTCGTAACCGCTGGTGATCCCAACCGTAACCCAGATGTAATCTTGGGGGGCAAAGGGTCAAACGGTATGGCATTTTTATTACACGTCATTCCCAAACGATCTAGAAAGATCGCGCTGTCACTACCATTAATGCCCATACCCGAAACATCAACACAAATCAAATGAGTATCTGTTCCGCCCGTGATGGATGGAAAACCATAGTCATTCAGCGTTTCTGCAAGCGCCTTAATATTCAGGCACACATCTTGAATATAGTCTTTAAACATAGGTTGCAATGCTTCTTGAAAGGCAACAGCTTTAGCTGCAATCACGTGCATCAACGGCCCACCTTGATATCCAGGAAATACGGCAGAGTTTATTTTTTTAGCAATGTCTGCATCGTTCGTTAAAATGATGCCCCCCCGCGGACCTCTTAATGTTTTGTGCGTTGTCGATGTTACCACATGCGCATAAGGCAGTGGAGATGGGTGAAAGCCCGTTGCAACCAACCCTGCAAAATGAGCCATGTCTACCATAAGATATGCGCCCACGTTATCCGCGATCGCTCTAAATCGTTTAAAATCGATTTGACGTGGATAGGCTGACCCTCCTGCGATAATAAGCTTTGGACGATGCTCAATGGCCATGGCTTCAACAGCATCATAATCAATTAAACCAGTGGCCTGATCAACACCATATTGAACAGCATTAAACCACTTTCCAGACATATTGGGTTTAGCCCCGTGGCTTAAATGTCCACCTGCGTTTAACCCCATTGCTAAAAATGTATCACCGGGGTGCAATAACGCTAAAAATACAGCACCATTGGCCTGAGCCCCTGAATGAGGCTGCACATTGGCATAGGCGCAATCAAACAATTTACATACACGATCAATCGCCAGTTGCTCTATTTTATCGACATACTCACATCCTTCGTAATAACGCGCACCAGGATAACCCTCGGCATATTTATTGGTGAGTATAGACCCCTGAGCTTCCATGACTGCTTTTGAAACAATATTTTCAGAAGCAATTAATTCTATACGATCGTTCTGTCGATGATATTCTTTTTGAATCCAGTTTGAAATGTCTGGATCGCTCTGCGCAAGCGTAAGATCACGGTATTGCATATGAAAACTCCTAAATTATTATTGATCAAGTAAATTAATTCTTTTCTCATGTCGCCCACCGTCAAACGATGTTGCAAGAAAGGCCTTGACCATTTCGACAGCTTCATCTGGATGGGAATATGTCGCCCCAATGACTAACACATTTGCATTATTATGATGCCGTGCCAATTTAACATCCTTCACTCCTCGACATAAGGCTGCCCGAATTCCACGATGACGATTGGCTGCAATGGACATCCCAATACCTGTTGCACAGATCAAAACTCCAATTGATCCAGTATTCAACAACACGTTCTTTGCAACCTCATGTGCAAATATGGGGTAATCGACACTATCTGTTGAGTTGGTTCCGCAATCTGTAATCGTATACTCTAATAACAATTCCCCATGAATGGCAGATTTTAATTCAAATCCAGCATGGTCTGATCCTATAAAAATTTTTGTCATCTGACGCCTATATGTGTATAATGTTCAAAATATTATAGCAGAGCTTTTAAGATATAAAAAGGAGTACCCATCATGGATGAAAAAAACGAATCAACAATTGAAAATGAAAACATTGCCCATGATCATGCACCTGAAATTACGCATGACCAAGGTGAGCTAGCAGAACTCCATACGAAAGTTGAAGATCTGAATGATCAACTACTACGGTCGTTGGCTGAAAATCAAAATCTGCGCCGCAGACTTCAAAAAGAAGTTGAAGATGCACATCAGTATGCAATTGCAAAGTTTGCTCAAAACTTACTATCCGTTGCGGACAACTTTGAACGGGCTCTTGGTTTAATTTCAGATGAACTGCGTGAAAATGAACATTTTAAGAATTTTATTGTAGGCATTGAATTAACAGAAAAAGAATTGGCCAAAGTGTTTGAAATTCATAACATTCAAAAACACATGCCATTAAATGAAAAGTTTGATCATAACTTACACCAAGCTTTGTTTGATATTCCCAATGAAGACGTAGAGCCTGGAACAATCCTGCAAGTTGTGCAATCCGGATATTCCTTAAAGGATCGTTTGTTAAGACCCGCAATGGTTGGAGTTTCTAAAAAGCAATAACGTCTATCATTGTACTTGTGCAAAAATGATACGTTTATGCGACTCAAGCAAATCGCACTGCGATTTGCTTGAGTCGCATCACGCGACGATCCCCCTAGTTTTATATTTTGCAAAGTTAAAATTGCTACTTAAACACAACTTCTACCCTAAAAAGATATAAAAAACATAAAAATAGCGAGATCTATTTGACTTACTCGTCATACCTGGTTATCTCTAAAGATAGAAGACAAGATGTGATAAGAGGAAAAGGTAAAAAGTCGATGTTCGAAACACAATATTTTTCAGATGTACTATGGTTTTTGTTTGCTGCGGTATTGGTATCTGCAATTTCTGCACGTATAAAGTCAAGCCCCGTGCTGGGATATTTAGTTGCCGGCGTTGCTATGGGACCTTGGGCACTGAATCTAATTCAAAATGTAGAAAACAGCCGCAGCATTTCTGAGCTGGGCTTAGTGTTTTTGTTTTTTGCAATTGGGCTTGGGATGTCGATCGAACGTCTTTTGATATTACGTCGATATCTATTTGGACTTGGAACATTACAAGTGACCATTACCGGGGCAGTACTCATTGGAATATCGCACCTGTTAGGGTTTCCTTTAATGACATCCATCATTGTTGCCAGCAGCTTAGCATTGTCGTCTACAGCGATTGTCTTACAATTGTTATCCGAATCCAACGAGATGTCATCTCGCCATGGTCGTGTTACATTCTCGGTATTGTTGCTGCAGGACCTTGCCGCCATTTTATTGTTAGTACTGGTTGATTTCATAAAGCCTAACCCAACAGGCGAATCTGAAGCAATGACCATCATGTACGTTGCACTCAATATATTAAAATCTGCAGGCGGAGTCGTATTGATGGTGATATTGGGACGTTTCGTCATTCGTCCTATTTTCAGGTTTTTAGGAGATTCGTACCAAGCAGACTTGTTTATGGCGTTCACATTATTGGTGATTTTAGGCACAAGTGCATTAGCTCAAAAAGTCGGGGTTTCGATTGAGTTTGCTGCCTTTACAATTGGGTTGCTGTTATCGGACAGCGAGTTTAGAAACAAAGTTGAAAACGTCATCCGATCCTTTAGAGGCTTACTATTAGGACTATTCTTTATGGGAATCGGCATGTCGATTAACATTACAATGTTGTGGACTTACTTGGGGTCGATTCTTGGTCTCACCCTGGTGTTTATCCCGCTTAAGTTTGTAATCATGTACATTTCAAGCCGCAGCTTTGGATTATCGCATTGGGTAGCCGTTCGTGTTTCAACCTATATTGCACCAGGTGGAGAATTTGCGTTCGTGATTTTAGGCCCCGCAATTTTACACCAGCTAATTTCACCAGAGATCGGAAACATTGCTGTATTAGCAGCAGCAATTTCGATGATGTGTACCCCATTGTTGGATCGTCTGGTACATTGGTTAATGCCTGTTGAAGAAGAACAAGATGAGGTTATTGAAGAAGAGGTCGTTTAATACTCTTATAGTATTAGACGTGGTCTAACCTAACAGTAACGTCGCGTTGCTGTTAGTCGCGCTGATCTAACAATACGGCAGCCGCCGCTTTTGCTTCTGGGGTAATGTGATCCCCCGCCATCATGCGTGCAATTTCATCAATGCGTTGCTCTGCACTTAACAGCATGGGACGTGTTTCAACGCCATCGGGTTCCATTGTTTTTTCAATGACCCAATGAATATCTCCGGCACTTGCAACTTGAGGAGAATGCGTAATAACCAATACCTGCAAATGTTTTGAGAGCTGACGCAAGCGTTGCCCAACAGCATTTGCAACGTCACCCCCTACACCGCTATCGACCTCATCAAATACAAGACCTGGCGTTGATCCTGAACGCGCCAAACATACTTTAAGAGCTAACATTAATCGTGCCATTTCTCCACCTGATGCAACTTTGTTTAGCGGCAGCATAATGCCTTGCTGATTCATGTCGACTAAAAATTCCACGGCATCGATACCGGCGCTTTGCCAGTGCAATTCATTCAATGAAGAAATGTGTGTTGCAAACTTAACCTGCCCCAGTTTTAATGGGGGCAGTTCTATCGCAATCAATCGATCCAATTCAGCAGCTTTATGTTTGCGGCGCTCAGATAGTTCATTTGCTACTTTTGCAAAGTCATGTTTGAATACTTGAACAGACTGCTCTAATTTTTTAACACCTGCAGAGGCATCATGAACAACGCCCAACAAGATAGTTGCTTCCTCAAGACTGCTTGAAAGTTCATCAGGCAAGCAATTATATTTGCGGGCAAGCTGTCTTAATTCAAACAGTCGATCCTCAATGGCCGATAACGACAGCGAATTATCCAGCAACGTATTTAAATGATCCTTGGCACGCGCTGAAATTTCGGTCATATCCGACAACACCCGATCCATTGCCTCACTCAATGAAATGGATGTTGCATCATCAAATTTGCTAAGTATTTTATATGCGTGCAACCCGGCGCTTTTTATATCACCGTCAAACGCATCTGCAACGGTATGATATGCTTTTAAAATTGCTTCTTTTTGTTTGATAAAGGTGCGCTGTTCTACCAAAACTTGTTCTTCATTTGCTTTGGGGGCAAAGTCAGAAAGCTCTTTAACTTTATGTTCCAAATACTCTTTGTCTCTCAGCGCCTGCTCCATGCGCATGCGATGATCTTCCAATGCAGATTCAGCCTGTTTCCACTGGTGAAACACTGTTCGTGTAGCCGCTAATAATTCAGAATGCCCGGCATATTCATCCAATACGCTGCGATGCGCAGATGCATCCAACATACGATCAAACTGCTGATGAATTTCCATTAGATGATTCGACACCAATTTGATTAAACCTAAACTGACAGGATAGTCATTTAAGAAACATCGACTGTTACCGTCGCGAACTAAAATTCTGCGAACAACTAGTTCAGGTGTTTCAGCAGGAATTCCATGCTCAGATAATAAGTCATAAATAGGGGTTCGTTGATCAATATTAAAGACTGCGCTGACAATTGCCTTATCTTGACCATGCCGAATAAGATCCGTATCAGCCCTAGCGCCCAAACACAAACTGAGCGAATCTAGCAAAATGGATTTACCCGCCCCCGTTTGGCCAGTAAACACCGTCAGCCCCACATCAAATGTCAGGGCTGATTTTTTTATAATCGCAACATTTTCAATGTCAAGACGTACTAACATTATGGCTGTACAGATACCTCTTTATTCTCTGATGATGTTACTAAGTGATTTAACTTCAACGCTTTATAACACTCATTTAACATTTCTGTAGCCTGTCGGGTTGATTCTTCATCTAGCCCCATCTTTAATGCTTGTTGCAATCTCGAAATCGCTGGTGCATAGCGATCTTCTCGCATTAACACCTCTGCGATATACACATGTTTTTTTGCGGCATATTGTACAAGAATTTTTAACTTTTCAGAGGCATCTTTTGCATAAGATGAATTTGGGAAACGTTCGATCAAGTTTGAAAAATATCCAACCGCTTTAGCTGATGCGGTCTGATCACGCATCTCGTCCCCTAACATTTCGAAATGACACATCCCCATCATATATAAGGCATAGGGGATCATTTCATGATTTGGGTGCAAACGAACAAAACTTTCAAATTTATCTAAAGCATCCGGAAATCGGTTCGTATTACGACTGTCGGGATTGCTTTCTAAATAATAACAATACCCTGCCATTAATAATGCTTTCGGTGCTAGTGGCGAGGATGGGTGTTGCAAGTCAACTTCTTCAAACACCTTAGCTGCACGCTCGTGGCGGCCAGATTCTAAATAATCCATACCTGTATCGTATAAGTAAGTATCTGATTTATTGCGATATTCATCTAATGGGTCACATGCCACTGTTAACAGGGCTAATCCAAATACCATAACAACCTTTTTCAACATCCGCTTTATCCTTTTTAACTTGATTAATTGTTAGCATATTCATAGGAAAAGCACCATAAAAAGTTTGGGGCTGTACCAGATAACATA
>DITM01000055.1 GCA_002422845.1 Candidatus Paracaedibacteraceae bacterium UBA6184 | reverse complement strand
CTAACAACCTCAGCTGCTGGTGCTGCTGCTTCTGCTACCGCGACTTCTTCTGACGCATTAACTTCATCTGCTGCTTCTGTTGTTTCCTCATGAGCAGCTGGAACTTCAGAATCACCAACTGCATCTTCGCCAGTCACTTTTGCTTCTTCAGCTGCTGGTGCTGCGACTTCTTCTGAAGCACTAACAACCTCAGCGGCGGCTTCTGCTGCTACCGCGACTTCTTCCTCATCTGAACTCGACTCAGAATCTCTAGCTTCAGCTCTACGCACTTTCTTTTTCTTTTTAACTGCGTCAGATGTTGCAGCAGAAGCCTCTTCAGACTTTGGTTCACCCGCAATGGTCATTGCAGCAAATGGATCAACTGAATCAACAACTGATCCACCACCAAAAACTGTAGAAGTAGTTGCATCATCATCTCCTGGAACAGTTAGTGCTATCTCTGCAGCCTGTGTTGTTCCCAATGATAGAGCCAATGCACTTAACGTCAATAAATATTTTTTCATTTTTTTATTTTTCTTATTGTTATTGTTATTACCATTACAACGTTAACATCGTTGTATACACCCGTCAAGAATTGCTGCAGACAAGTGCTTAAGTATCACAATTATTAAAACTCTAAGACGAAATCAAGGCTGGTATTCCAATCAAACTTCGACACAACAACTCCTAATGCCATGCGCGAACCCATCAATGGACACCATGAACACCCAGCGCCCACGGCTGAAAATGGGTCGATACTTAATGTGGTTGATGCAATAATATGCCCTTGAATCTCAGATTCGTTACTACGCATCGAATACTTTAACGATGCCGCATTAATGTGTTTGCACTCTCGCACCCCGTATAAATTCTGTATCGATAGGTGTAGGGTTCCATCATCAAATACCCTTAATTCTTTTCCAACCTGAAAACTCATCGTAGTATCCACTCCAACACGACGTTTGGCCAACTGCACACACCACTGATCAGACGAGCTATATCTCATATATCGATTGAATGCGGTTGCAGAATACATTACCCCTATTTCTCCAGCGGTATAAGCACTCAATTCGTGTTGAAGACCTGAAAACAATAGGTTCAATGAACTTAAATCTCCAACAATAATATCATTATTGCCCGCAGGCACCGCAACAGGCGTAACAGACATTTCAGGGCGTGTTGTTGATTTTATCACTGCTATAACTTGATTGCCTTCAATCTCTAACCTTACCGTATACCCAATAGGAGCGATAACTTTTGGCAATCCATTTTGAATGATTTTATCCGCTTGAATTAATGAAAAACGTTTTTCTTCCGTCAACAAATCCAACGTTTGTAACGAAATTTTATACGTATCCGAACTTGAAATATTAAAATTAGCAACACGTTGAATAGGATCAGAACTAAACAAATCCACATCAAACTCATGAAACAAAGGTGATAATCTCATCGCGTCAAGATCTTCCCCTAATGGAGAACGATGAACATCAGCTGCCGCAGATCCACCATCTAATTCTTCAACTACATCAGAATTCGAATTACTACCACATCCGCATATTAATAAGGCTATCAGCCCCGCATACCACCGATTCATACAAAAAACTCCTTGTATGATCAGAGTACTGGTAGAATCTTAAAAAACTCTAAAGATCACAAACAAAAAATGAGCCCCGAAGAGCCCATTTGTAAGTTTGTTAAATAGATTGTATCAAACGATATCAATCAGTCAAGATCTAAGTTTATTCAAACGCAGCAATCCCAGCACTCACTTCATTAAACTCAGCTTTCATTTCATCAATTCGATCCGGGCGAATGAATATTAATAAATCTCGGGCGTGTTTAATCCCTATCGTACGCATGTATTCTGGCATATTCTCTCGTACTAACCTTGATTCTGCTTCAAATGTTAACGTGGACTGAACAGCTTTGACAATAGGATTCATAAGTTCTGCTGCTGTCAACGGTGTGGTTATCGGTAAGCTAGCCATAATATAAAACTTCATATCCCCATCTCCTTCTTCTCTAGGATGGGTTTTGGTTCTACTGACTAGAAACACCTCAGATTTCAACACACCAGAACTATCCACATTAAAACATTGATGAGCAAATAGGTCTTCACCCACAAACTCCTTGATATCAAATTCTCTATCATCCATAACCACAGTTAAGCGATCATTATCAAACGAGGCTAACGTCCATTCACGTCCACTCTTTTCAATAGGTCCAACAAACAACTCCATCACCTCATCTACAGAAAGAACTCCAGGCGTGGGCACCCCTGCCCAATCAGCATCAGTAAATTCAGGAACTGCAGCACTTATTGCGTGTCCACCCATACTAAAAATCGCAATTACTAATAAGCTTCTAAACATTAAACTTTCCTTTAGATTGTACCATTCCGACTGTATGAATAGAGATCGCCCAGACAAAAGTCAAGTGATTTTCCACCGGTCTATCACTCAAAATTCTTAACAGTTTGTTAGCCATTTCTGCAGTCTTAACGTTCTATTCAATGGACTCAAGTTAAAAAAAGGGGTTGAGCTAGATAGACATGTCAGAACTAAACTAATTATAAGCCTCGGAAGGGATTTTTTTATATCTAACCATTTTTATTTACTATTGCGTAAAAAATTCATACTTTGTTAATAAATTTACCCCATAGTATTAACTGGTGTTAGGAAACTATAATGTTTATTGGAAAAGTTGTTATTATTACTGGATCCACCAGTGGAATTGGTTTAGAGATCGCACGCATGTTTGCATCTCAACAGGCCAATATATGTTTGAATGGTTTTGGTGACCCTGCAATCATTCAACATGAAATAACATCTTTAGAATCAGCATTTTCCTGTAAAGTCATCTATCACCCCGCTGATATGACACACCCCGATCAAATTGCGCAAATGATTAAAACTACGTTTGATACATTTGGTCGAATAGATATCCTAGTCAACAATGCGGGTATTCAACATGTATCCCCCATCGAAGACTTCCCATCTGATAAATATGAAGCCATTATCAAAATCAATTTATCCTCTGCATTTTATGGCATCCGGGAAGTAATGCCGATTATGAAAGCTCAAAAATGGGGTCGGATTATTAACATGGCATCTGCTCATGGGCTTGTGGCATCACCGTTTAAATCAGCGTATGTTGCCGCAAAACATGGTGTATTAGGGCTAACAAAAGCAGTGGCTCTAGAGGCTGCAGAATTTGGGATCACCTGCAATACTGTGTGTCCAGGATATGTATTAACACCGTTGGTTGAAGGTCAAATTGCCAGTACTGCAAAAGCACGTGGCATCAGTGAGGACTCCGTAATACGAGATGTTCTCCTAGCCAACCAACCCACTAAAAAATTTGTAAAAGTTCAAGAAGTTGCAGAAATGGTGCGATATCTATCGTCCGATGCTGCAGCTTCTGTGACGGGCTCCAGTTTTTCCATCGACGGAGGATGGACAGCCCACTAAACTAAATAAATGGTAAATAATAAGGAATAAAAAAATGACATTTACTGAAAAACTAAACTCGCTTTACGACTATCTTGATCCACTGGTATCAATATTAGATTTTGCAAGTGTATCAATTATATTGTGGGGCTTTTTAATGGGGTTCCTACGTTTTATTTATATTGAATTTTTCCACAGAGACGGAAAATTTATTCAATATCAAGAATTACGTCGCAGTGTTGGAATCTACATCATATTAGGTCTAGAATTTATGATCGTTGCCGATTTATTGGAAACAATCAAAGGGCCACGCACACATGATACGTTTATTTTCTTGGGTTCAATCGTTGTAATCCGCACGGTCATTTCTTATTTCCTAGGCAAAGAAATGAAAGAAGCTGAAGACGAAGAAAAAGAATTTGCGCCTGGACTAAAAGGTTTCAGCTTTACAAAAGCACCTGCTGATGAGAAAAAGCCAGCTAAAAAAGCTTAATACTTAGACTATATATTAGCCGCCTATAACTAGGCGGCTTTTTATCTCAAAACAATAATAAAAACAAAAGGGCAAATCATGTCAAAAATTGCAGTTGTTACAGGCGGAGTTAGAGGAATTGGACGAGGCATTTCAATCGGATTAAAACAAGCTGGCTATACCGTAATTGCCACCTACCAAAGCAATGATTCGTTTGCAAAAGAATTACACGCCGACTATGGTATTGATATTTTAAAGTTTGATGTATCTGACTTTAATTCATGTGATATGGCAATTAAGACGATCAAAGATCGTTATGGTTCCGTACACGTCTTAGTGAATAATGCCGGCATTACAAAAGATACAGCGCTTCATAAAATGTCTGCAGAGCAATGGCAAGCTGTCATTAGAACCAATCTGGATTCTGTATTCAATATGAGCAGACTTGTCATCGAAGACATGCGTGCATCTTCATTTGGTCGCATTATCAATATTAGCTCTGTTAACGCACAAAAAGGTCAAGCGGGGCAGACTAACTATTGTGCATCAAAAGCAGGAATTTTGGGATTTACAAAAGCATTAGCCCTAGAAACATCCGGGAAAGGCATTACTGTAAACGCCATAGCCCCTGGGTATATCGACACCGATATGGTTCGAGCTATTCCAGAGGCTATATTAGACAAAATCATTTCTTTGATTCCAATGCAACGCTTGGGCACAGTGGATGAAGTCGCAAAAATGGTTCAGTATTTGGCATCTGATGAGGCCGCATACATTACTGGCAGCACCATTAGTTTAAATGGCGGTCAGTACATGGCATAGAAGGTAGAGAAAAGACCCTTCTCTACTTTCTTAGAGCTCTGAATCAGAATCATCAAAATTTATTGATCTAACAGCCGTTGGACTTTGACGATAAACTTCAGATTTGGTAGCTTTTACTGGTGCAGCAACGTCAAAACTTGTAGGCTTTCTATCAGGAGTTTTCAGAATGTCGTCGTTTGCAGTTGTGGTTGATACGCTAACTGATGTAAGAAGAAGTGCTTGAAGTAATAATTTCATAATAATACCATCCCTAAAATATAACAATACATGTCAAATTTATTTATAAAATATTTTTGCGTTTATTTTAAACTCCCTTTACTACAGAATCTTTTAAATGAATACGCATATTAATAGTCTCAAAGAATGTGTTGATACTTAGTTAATTAATGAAAAAATTATTACCCAGATATAAGATTTTGAAACAATCGATGCCAATTTAACTCTACGCCCAAATGAATCATTGCAGATCCAATACCCACGGCAGCGCGATCCATAAACACAAACTCTTTTGGGGGGCGCACTTTTCCTGATTGCTTTAAAGCTTGAATCACAGCCTTTGCTGCATCTTTACCATCCTGAGGAGAATTCACTAGCGGTCGGATACGATCATCCAATAATGGGCCGTATAGAAACTTAGCCCAAATATTTAAGGCATCGACCAACTGGGGAGTTAAGTTTTCAAACCCCCACATTTCATACGCATCAAGGGCTTTCGCTGCATTATTCAATTCAAGCGCATGATATAATTTATGAACTCCGGCTAAAAACGAGTTTGAAAATTCCCGAACGCATCCAAAATCCAACACTATGATCCCACCGTCTGGAGTCATTCGATAGTTCCCAAAATGGGGATCCCCATGCAGCACTCCGTGTTGATACAGGGGATAATACCACGCTTGGAATAAGTTCTCTGCCACCTGCTGTTTTAACTCCAAAGGCCAGGTTTTCACTGTCATTAAATCAGCTCCATCCAACCACTCCATGGTTAGCAATCGATCCGTGGAATAGTCTTCAAAGGATTTTGGAACTCTCACCGGCAGGTTTGAGTTTTCAAAAAGTGTCCGGAATCGCTCCATATTTCGAAGCTCTAACCTGTAATCTAACTCTTCTTTCAAGCGTTCTTTCAGTTCGTGTTGAATGTTAGAGGTATCTAAGATGGGAGCCACCCGTTCATACATACTAAGCAGTAGGCGAAGCTGGTCTAAATCTCCCTCAATACTGCTAAGCATGTTAGGATATTGCAATTTGCAGGCGACGGTCTCACCCGTCAATAATTGAGCTTTATGCACCTGCCCTAATGAGGCAGCAGCGGAGGCTTCTTTTTCAAAATACGTAAATTTAGTTTGCCACTCTGCCCCCAATTCAAACGCCATACGCCGACGAACAAACGGCCACCCCATGGAGGGGGCTTGAGAGTGTAACTGCATTAAAGATTCGGCAACGTCATCGGGTAGCATGCCTGGCACCATTGCAAGAATCTGCCCCACTTTCATGGCTGGTCCTTTTAGTTTTCCTAAGGCATCCGTTAATATTTGAGGAAGGGTCTCATTATGTCCAGTAAGCTTAGCCCCCAAGGTCTTGATAGCAGCCCCTCCCAAGGTTGTTGTCACGTGAGCCACACGCCCGATACGCTTACTTAATGAAGAGGTATCATCCATCCACACTACCCTTTAAATTTCCTAAATAGGCATCCTCGCTAACGCTTGGATGGCAATTCATTGCCCGCCCATGTCGCGGTGTCGCATGCGCTCCACGCGATCAACCCACCCTTCGGCTTGCTTTTAACAGCAAGCCGTTAAGAGAGACAAATGTCACTATTTCGATAACTGTTCAAATTCTTGGATAAAGCCTTCAATCATGCTTAATCCTTTAGTCCAAAATGCAGGATCTTTTAAATCAAATCCAAAGGGCTTCAGCGCTTCATCATATCGCTTGCTACCACCGGCCTTTAACAACGTCATATACTTATCTTGGAATCCGGTTGGATTCTCTTGATAATAAGCGTACAACGAATTAACCAAGCAATCGCCAAATGCATAGGCATATACGTAGAATGGCGCATGATAAAAGTGAGAGATATACGCCCAGTAGATATCATAGGTTTCATCCATTTGGATGGCATCACCTAAACTTTCAGATTGAACAGACATCCAAATTTCTGAAATATCAGCAACCGACAACTCACCTTTTTGACGCGCCGTGTGCAAGCGTTTTTCGAATTCATAAAATGCAACTTGACGGACAACGGTATTCAACATGTCCTCAATTTTTCCCGCTAATAAATATTGCTTTTGTTCAGGAGTTGCCTGTTTCAACAATGATTGGAACGTTAGCATTTCACCAAATACGCTGGCCGTTTCTGCCAATGTTAGTGGGGTATCTGCCATTAATGCGCCTTGGTCTTTGGCTAACACTTGATGGATTCCATGTCCCAACTCATGCGCCAACGTCATTACGCACCGTTGCTTTCCGTGATAATTCATCAGGATGTATGGATGCGCAGACGGTACCACCGGATGTGAAAATGCACCTGAATCTTTACCTGGGCGCAATGTTCCATCGATCCAACGACGATCAAAGAACTGCGCAGCAATCGCTGACATTTCTGGTGAAAATGCAGAGTATGCCTGCAACACAATATCCTTTGCTTTATCCCAAGAAATATCTGTTTCGGGTGCTGCTGGGTACGGAGCATTTCGATCCCAATACTGTAATTTAGCTTTTCCAAAACGCTTGGCTTTTAATGCGTAATATCGATGAGATAATGTTCTATATGAATTTTTCACTGCTGTCGTTAACGCAGCAACAACTTCTGAATCAATTTGATTCGATAAATGTCTGGACCCATCAACCGTTGAAAACTTGCGCCATTTATTGTCTAACGATAAGTTTTGAGATAACGTATTCATGATCATTGCAAAAACTCGCGCATTGTCTTTCAACCCTTTGGACAAAGCCATAGCTGCAGTTTTTCGAATGTTTTCATCATTGTGCACCATTCGATTTAAGACTTCGGAAATTGGATACATCGTGCCATCCATAACAAACCGCATATCTGCGCAAACTTCGTCATACAAACGAATCCACGATCCCTCTGAGGGAATGGACTTTTCTTGCATCAAGCGCTCCATCTCATCGGAAAGCTGATGATCTTTAAACAACCTAACGTTGGAAATCCAGGGTTTGTATCGTACTAACAAAGGTTCCAGTGCGTACAAAGCTGCCAGTTGCTGATCACTTAACAGATTCAATTCAAGGGTAAAGAATAAGATATCCGTGCTTAAACGATTTGTATGTTCATACATGTTTTGATAAAACACACTGATGTTGGTATCCGAACGATCTTGAGCATATAAAAGGTATGCATATGCACTTATTTTACCCATTTGATCGGACAATGCTTCATAGGCCTGAATCGCCGTTACAAGCTCAGCCGCTGACAATACAGCAACTTTTTCTTTGTAAGAGCTGACAAAGATCGCAACGTCTTTATCCAACTGTTGTAAATGGCGTTCAACCGCCGGATGATCATATCCTGGAAATAAATCTGTTAAATTCCAGCTTGGTACAGATGTGTTAAGTGTCATGTTTTTGCTCCCCGTTACAGTGTTTGAACTAGTATACCAAGATAGCAGAAAAGCAGCCATTCCCAAAATTAACTTATAGCGAAATGTTCCGTTTTTTTTCATTTGATCCTCAATAAATTGGACTTCAGTTTATCAGATTCGCAATTACAAAGAGAACCTAATATTAAACTTTGGATAAAAACGCAGAACTATAAAGGTGATGTCAGATTGATTCTAGTAATTCGCGTCAAACCAACCCGGAGGCAACTTCTATGTTACATATAAATCTCTAACTATCAACACCCCTATCGCTAGTTGTGGCACGAATGCTGTCCCGCCCAGCACTTCTAATACTATTACACCACCTGCGACAAGTGGAACGCCTGCATAACTTGGTTTCGGTTTTAGTGACTATAGAATTAGTCCTAGTCCACGCAGGGAATCAAGTCTTTATCAATCTCAATTTCTTGAATTACAAAACCTTCTGGGCAATCGCAAAACCCCTCTAGTTTCACCGTACGTTCAATCGCTTTTTCTGCTTCTTCTTTTGACTCATAATACCCTATGTACTTTGCGCTGTCCCTATCATCTTTTCAACTGTAATGTTCTAATTTAAATACTATTTTCATAGTTTCACCCTTTAATACCAAACTGTTGCGTAACCTGAAGTCCAACCATCTCGATTAATTTTACATCGACAAATATCAAATCCATCTTGGTACGCTGCAAAGCGTTTTAGTTTTCTAAATCTGTTTAATGCTTCTTCGGCTTTCTCTTGGGTAGAATATACACCAAGGTCAACCCAATCATCTTTTTCGGGCTCCTCAATAATATAAACTTCATGCGTCAAACTATACACATATTCCATTGTTACAATCCTTTCTATTTCTTAGATTTTTTAGTACATTTAGGAAGTTCAAATCCACGTTCTCCCCATTTTTGAAATAGTATACCAACATAGCAGAAAAGCAGCCATCCCCCAAATTAAGTTGCGTTGAAACACCTTTATTTTTTTCATTTGATCCTCGATAAAAAATTAGTGTATATCTGATAGTGACCTTATCCAATAATCACAAAAAAATCTCTGGGTCAAGTTGTTCAACCTGAGAGGATTTTATCATGAAGAAATATATTTATACCATACTATCCCTATGCCTTGTTATTAACCAACTGATCGCAAGCGAGGTTTTAATTACCCCGCCCGATCGCTTTTACACATCTAAAACGCTAATATGAGAAACAGTACGAGAAGACTTACCAAAAACTCACGTAGTTGATGGCGCTCTTGGAGCTTTATCAAGTGACATACTAACAGCCGACAGTCGTACATTAAAATCGTCGGGAAGGCTCCTATCGGCTAACACACGTAAAGCCGTTGATCAAGCACAAGGAACCTTTGGAACGGTTCGCCTGGTACAAGCGTTATGGCAAAATACGCTGGATAGCTTTCCGCAAGGGTGTCCCACAACGGGCTGTACTCTTATGTGTGTAGCAACGGGTAATTGGAGAAAACAACCGCCACTCACAATCAACCCACATGCCGCGTGTATGGAAGGATGCCAACTGAATGCTTACTATGATCCTGGAACTCCTGAACTTGTATTTCCACAGTTCGTTGACAAGGGTCGAACAAAATACACGTGCTCATCCTTTGATGTGGTGGCTCATGAAGCAGGACATGCCTGTTTAGATGCCATGGCTCCAGGCTTACTCAAAACCGGTCGATTAGATCACAAAGCCTTACATGAATGCTTTGGCGATGTATCGGCTTTGTTTGCATCTTTAGAGTTAGCCTCTCCGGCACAACAAGAAGTTTGGCTTAAAAAACCACATATGGGGACATGTATCGCTGGTGATTTAACGGGCACGTGCATACGCGATCCTCATGATGACGAATCAATTAGCTGCGAAGAACATTCGTTATTAAAGCCACTCACTCGTTTTATGTGTCAATACTTACAGCATCAATGGAAAAATCGCGCTCGTGGAGTGTCCCCTATCAACATCTTGCGTCAAGCTCAACACGATTTTCTAGCTGCGATCTTGTTGAATCTGGGCTCTTCTAATATCTTAACTGCAATAACTCACTATTTTCACAATCATAAAACACCGATAGACGATAGCTACTTAACGTTACTGACATATCACTTTACGATGTGTTCAGGCGTCGTTTAATCCTACAAGCTTATGCGGCTCAGGGGCGCTTTACGGACCAGACGGCAGCAGTCGCCCTCAAATCGCATATTATTTAACCGCTGCTAATATCCGACGTGCATTATCCATCGCAGAAACAGTCGTTGTATCCACAGTTAAATCATACTCATATGAAAATGATTGAAATCGATCAAACTGATCATTCGCTAGCCCAATAACTCTATCGCCTCTTAAGCGTTCACGCTCTAACAACACATCAATATCACACGTTACTTGAACTAAAAAAACTCTGTGACTGCTAAGCTTTTGAAGATACTGATCCATATTGGATTTATCAAAGATCACTTCGTCCACGACAATATCGTGACCAAAGTCTGCCAAAAGTTGTACGATTTTTGGTACATGTTCCTGAAAAAACACATCTCCCTTGGGCTCAGTTTTTACATGAATACAGGCCCCTCGCTCATTTTCACTCCGCACAAAAGAATAATATCCTTCAGCTGCCTGATCTCCGAATTCTAAAAACTTTGATGGCAACATTCCAATGAACGTATCAATTCCAACATGCAACCAGGGTGTTTTGGAAAGCGCTTGAATAGCCTTGGAAATAGATGTCTTCCCCGCAGAACTGCATCCATTTAACACAACAATTTGACTCATTATTATTGCCGATGAGTACTATAGAAATATACTTTTTGAAGTGTTGGAGTTTTCTTTACCATGGCATAAAACGCCTCTTTTTCCGTCTCTGAAGCTGTGCAGGCCAGAACATATAAGTTCTTTTTAAAGACCATATATTGAAAATTCCCATAATGCACCGCTGAATTTGTTAAAAACATTGTATCCAGCTGAGTTTTTATAAAGGTATTTTGGAGATCAAATCCTATTTTCTCATTCGATGGCACATGTTCTAAATGATCGATCACCTCTTGAACGCCCTTAATTTTCCAGATAGCATTCACAACATCAATATGTTCCTGAGCATTCGCAACATACCCAACCAACAACACACGACCTTGTAAAACAATCAGTCGCACTTCCGAAGGTAAATCCCTTCGAATGTTTTGCAACACTTGTACAATATTGGTGTAAATGACAGTATCTGAGGCTGATTTTTGGTAACTGGCCTCAACTGATTTTGCATCTTTTTGCAAATGTTCACAGGCCGAAAGGGCTAGCACACAACTTATGCCGACATAATATTTTAACTGAAAAATAGATTTAATCATGATTTGCCTCAAATGCATTTTTAATGTGTAACGGTTTAGAATTGGGCGCACACACAATAACGTCAAAACGCACTGCATCATTCGCATAATCTGGAAACGATTGAATAAAATGCAAATAGGCGTTCATAATCCGTTCCTGTTGTCGCACCTGCAAAGCCTGTAAACTAGAGCTTATTGTACTTCTAGTTTTAACCTCTACACATACTATCATAGTATCATACCGTGCGATAATATCAATTTCAAGGGTGTGCGATATCGCTTTGCTAAGATATGATACCCACGCAAATTTAAAAAGGCAAGCGCTACAGATTCACCCTGCATCCCACGATTATATGAGTTTCTAAAAACTTTTGGCATTTATACAAGCAATTGAATGATATAAAACACTCCGAATGCAAGGCTCATCAACGATACATGTGTTAACATCATACCTAACTTAGGCATACGGTTATCGTTGACTGCATACTTACGTTTGGGCTGCATTAACCCTGGGAAATTATAGGCTATAGACTCTTGTTTATACGCAGCTTTTTTCATCATAAGACCCCCTAATTTATGGTAACTTTCGGTTAACTTTTCCGGTATACAGTTGACGCGGACGACTAATTTTAAGGCTAGGCGTTTCAATCATCTCTTTCCAATGCGACACCCACCCTACTGTTCTTGCTAAGGCAAACATCACCGTAAACATGTTGGTTGGAATACCTATTGCACTTAAAATAATTCCCGAATAAAAATCGACATTGGGATATAATTTGCGTTCAATAAAGTATTCATCTTGCAGTGCAAATTGCTCTAACTCGATTGCTAGCTCTAACAATGGATTTTGAACGTGCATTTGATCTAGCACCTCATAGCAGGTTTTTTGCATTACTTTTGCGCGCGGATCGTAGTTCTTATATACCCGATGTCCAAAGCCCATTAATCGAAATGGATCGTTTTTATCCTTTGCCCGACGTATATACTCTGGAATATTTTCTTTTGAACCAATCTCGGCCAACATCTTTAGTACGGCCTCATTAGCCCCCCCATGCGCGGGGCCCCACAAACTGGCAACGCCCGCTGCGACACAGGCAACCGGATCCCCCCCCGTTGACCCTGCCAGTCGAACCGTGGACGTTGATGCATTCTGCTCATGATCCGCATGCAAAATAAAAATGCGATCTAATGCTCTTTCCACTATTGGGTTTATCTCGTACGTTTCCGTAGGCACCCCAAACATCATCTTCAAAAAATTCCCCGCATACGAAAGGGTATTCGATGGGTATATAAACGGTTGCCCTATGGAATATTTATAAGCATAGGCTGCGATGGTTGGCATTTTTGCGATTAAGCGTTTGCAGATTAAATCGCGATGCCCCGTGTCATTTACATCTAAATGATCATGATATACGGCCGCTAACCCACCCACAACACCCATCATAATTGCCATTGGATGGGCATCTCGACGAAATCCTTCGTAAAATTTGATGGCTTGTTCATGTAACAACGAATGATGAACAATGTCATCTTGAAACTCTTTTAACTCTTTGTCTTGTGGCAAATCCCCATATAACAGTAAATGCGCCACTTCCAAAAATGTACAATTCTCAGCTAACGATTCGATAGAATACCCACGATGGGATAATATACCTTGATCCCCATCAATAAAGGTAATGGCTGATTCACAGCTTGCCGTCGACGTAAACCCAGGGTCATATGTAAAATACCCGGTCTCGTCATATAAAGATCTAATATCGATAACATCAGGGCCTGCCGCTCCTGTCAGTATCTCAAACGCATGCTCTTTACCATTCGGTAATATAAGACGTGCCTTACCCTGTGACATTAGAATGACCTTTGATTGATATGCATTCACATATGTTAACAACCAAAAGTTAACAATTATTAAATAACCGTATAAAAATTAAGGCATCTATAGGAATGCTCCCTTTGGTCGCATGAGATTGTTCGACCCGCCCACCCGGCAGACCCTCGCAAAAGGCTGCACCCGTTAAAATTCGATGTTTAAAAAAATGAAACTTTTGATGTGTCGCCACTATGGATATCAGATTGTTGTTTGAAAAATGTGTCAGACCACATCGGATTTAACTTAACGAATGCAGCGTCGCGCTGCCCTTTTGGCCTCGTGCCCCGATGGGGTCCTCCGTGAATGACCCACTTTGCTGGTGGCCCTCCGCCGAAAAACCTGCTCCCGGTTTTACCCACCACAACATACAGCTTCTCCATTTCCTCTAAAAGATTAACACTTCTTAAGGATTGATGGGGACTCTGTTCTTGACAGAACTGTCCCCTTCGACTAAGGTTCAACATATACGTTGTGAATCTCTCAGCCCAAAGTAAGCTATACGCACAGACCACACAGTCCGTGAACTAACCAGCCCCGTCAAAGTATCAGACATTTCTTAACAAATTCTGAACAAGCGAAAGATTTAATATCTGGCAAGATATCCCACTGGAATAAATCCTAAACTTCGATATATTCCCTCCCCCAGCGGCTGAGCCTGTAATACAATCCATCGAATGTGTCGTCTGCGAATACGCTCTAACGCGTTGATCATCAACGCTGTACCGAACCCTTGACGTCGCTCGCTTGGAATCGTACACACCCAATATATGCCTGCATAGATCCCTTCATATACAACAACAGCAGCCATCATGGGGTGTTTATTTTTATACCCAACTAAAAATTCAAATTGATCAGATGTATCTTGAAATACATCTCGAAATAAGCTGTAAATACCGTATCCTGAATTGTCCGTTGATTCGCTCACTACGTCAACCCAATCATCTTTAGCCTTCGGCGTGGTCGCTAGATGAATATCCAACGCAGTCGGCGTTTGTGTATCAAATGAATGATACTCCAAATCCATCACCATTGTTGTCAGTAAATCACTCGTACGTGCATGACCATTTAAACTATTCGGTAACGCCTCTAAAGAACTAACCCAAGTCGTCGCTGATGGCATTTCCATGTTTGGAGAGAAATTAGTATATACATCACCCTCATTAGCATGAGTCTTGGAAAAAAAGTTTTGATGACTTTGAATTACTTTTTCTTGCCAGGGCTCATAAACAGTCTGCCACATGCCTGGGCTTGAAAATGCGGCAATAGCCTCAACACTAATAGCCTCCGCAGAAACTTTAGTTATTAGCAACAAAAAAACTTGAAACACTACCCTAAACAAAAACTATCCTTATTTTTATTTAGTATTATTAAAAAACCCGCTGATTGCAAGAACTGATGATCGCTCAATCTAAATCTATAACTTGAGATCACCCCACCCCTTGTGCTATCATCAGTTGTTATTTAAAAGGCTTTTTTGCTATGTTTTTGCATAAAGATTTTATGCCATACGTTGTTGCTCTCTATCGTCAAGCTGTTGAAGAAGACGTGTTAAAACACATCACTCCAGCTGCAAAAGCTATGTCTAAATCGCTTCAAGAGTCTTCGGAACTTTCATCGTTTCTAAAAATATCGTTCATTCCATTTGAAGAAAAAATAACGATTCTAGCAACACTTATTCCTAAAAAAACACCGGCTTTATTTCTAAGCTTTTTAACGCTTTTGGGACAAAATCGAAAACTCAGCTCTTTAGAATCGATTCTTAATAAATTTACAGAATATGCAGACCATAAACTAGGGGTGCAACACATTCGAATCGTATCCGCATTTGCATTAGATGCTTCGACACAAAAGACTTTACAAACTGCGTTGGAATCACAACTCAATAAAACCGTAGAATTATCCATTACCCTTGACTCAACGTTAATGGGTGGAATTATTATCCACTATTATCATCATGAACTTGATCTCTCACTTAAAAATACGATATTCTCGCTGAAATCGACCCTAAAGGAACTATACTCATGAGTTTAAACCCAACCGAAATCATTGATGTTTTAAAGCAAAAAATTGCATCATATCATCAACCTTTAGAACTAAAGGAAACAGGACAAGTTGTTTCTGTTCGCGATGGAGTCGCTCTGGTATGGGGACTCCACAAGGTAACCGCCAATGAAATTGTTGAATTTGATGGTGGCATTAAAGGTTTGGCTCAAAACCTAGAAGAAGACCATGTCGGCGTTGTAATCTTAGGGGACGACCGAACGATCAAAGAAGGCTGTACAGTTAAACGGTTACATTCCGTATTAGAAGTTCCCGTCGGTGATAAACTACTGGGTCGGGTCGTCAACGCTTTGGGACACCCCTTAGATGAAAAAGGCGCAATTGAGGCTTCTGAATATTTACCCGTAGAACGCCCAGCCCCTGGTATTATGGATCGTGAATCTGTAACGACCCCCTTGCAAACGGGAATCAAAATGATTGATGCTCTAATCCCTATTGGGCGCGGACAACGTGAATTAATCATTGGTGATCGTCAAATTGGAAAGACTGCCATCATTTTGGATACGATTATCAATCAAGCCAAAATCAACAAAACTTTAAAAAATGATAAAGAAAAAGTCTACTCCGTATATGTTGCAATCGGACAAAAACAATCCTATATTGCTCAAATCGTAAAACGGTTAGAAGAAGAAGACGCATTGCAATACACTATCGTTGTCATTGCATCAGCCTCTGATCCTGCCCCATTACAAACAATCGCACCTTATGCAGGTTGTACCATGGGTGAATACTTTCGAGATAATGGCATGCACGCACTTGTCATTTATGATGACCTATCAAAACAAGCCGTTGCGTATCGACAAATGTCGTTATTATTGCGCCGTCCTCCAGGGCGAGAAGCCTATCCCGGGGACATCTTTTATCTTCACTCAAGATTACTTGAACGCGCAGCTCAGCTATCTCCTGAAAAAGGTGGTGGGTCACTTACGGCATTGCCGATTATTGAAACCCAAGCAGGCGACTTATCGGCCTACATTCCAACCAACGTAATCTCTATTACGGATGGACAAATCTTTTTAGAAACTGAATTGTTTTATAAAGGTGTGCGTCCCGCGATTAACTTAGGGCTTTCAGTCAGCCGTGTCGGATCAGCTGCTCAAACAAAGGCTATGAAAAAAGTTGCAGGCAGCATTAAACTTGAATTGGCTCAGTTTCGTGAAATTGAATCGTTTTCTCAGTTCGCATCGGATTTAGATCCAACGACACAGCGCCAATTGAAAAAAGGATTCTTATTAACCGAAGCCTTAAAACAAGGTCAATATGTTCCGTTAAGCCTTGCACGACAAGTGGTACTTATTTACGCGGCAACTCGTGGTTATATTGATGACCTACACACAGCTCAAATTTCAGCTTATGAAAAAGAATTGTACGCAGAGCTGTTTGAACGCCACACAAAATTGGCTCAAACCATTGAAAGCGGCCTATTGCCCGAAAAAGAAGAATCCGAACTAAAAACATTTTTGGAGCAGTTCACCAAAGACTTTCTTGAAAGGCAGTCAGCACTCTAATGTCTACGTTAAAAGCTTTAAAAACCCGAATTCAGGCCGTAAACTCCACGCGTAAGATTACGTCAGCCATGTATATGGTTGCAGCGGCTAAATTTCGAAAAGCACAAAAAAAATATGACGCCGCAAAAAGCTATGCCGATGCTTTAACACATACTATGAAAGCCCTTCCACTTTCCGTATTTGATGAATCCGACAATCCTTTGATTAAATCATATACATCCGGACAAACATTAATCGTTTTAATCTCAGCCGATCGCGGACTGTGCGGCAGTTTTAATGGACAATTATTTCGAAAAGCAAAAGAAATCTGTTCCAAACTAGTGTTGGAAAACAAACCGTTTACACTGTTACCTATTGGAAAAAAAGCATTTGAATTTGCTAAAATGAACTATTCTCATTGCTTAAAAGAATCCAGTCCGTTACTGCTACACGAAATCTTATATGCAGATGTTCAGACGTTATTTTCTAAAATTGAAACGGCGTTTATTCAAGATGGTATTGAACAATGCATTACGCTACATAACGAATATTCCTCTCCTTTACAGCAACTTCCCTGCCATAGTATCCTTCTTCCCTTAAGCAATGCGCTAAAAGCCCTAAAGCCGTCGGCAGAAACATCAAAAGACATTCCTGAATTTATCTCTTCAGAACCACAGTTTTTAGACGCGTTTCTGCTACAATACTTACAAGGGATGTTATGGTCATCTATCACACAAACACTGGTTGGAGAGTTTGCAGCTCGTATGACTGCAATGGATAACGCTACAAAAAACTGTGATGATATGATACATAGTTTGAAATTAGAATATAACCAAAGTCGTCAAGCACGCATTACTAACGAATTAATCGAAATTATCTCAGGCGCAGAAGCGCTACAGAAAGGCTAGCACATGCAAAAAGGTTACATTACCCAAGTAATTGGAGCAATCATTGATGTCAGATTCCCAGATGGACATAGCCCACAAATTTTAAATGCTATTACCATCACTGATTCTGAAGGTATTGTTCGAACGTTTGAAGTCGCTCAACATTTGGGTGAACGCACGGTTCGTGCCATCGCAATGGAACCCACTGACGGATTAAAACGTGGAGACGAAGTGGTTGATACTGGCTCCCCCATTACCGTTCCTGTTGGACGCGAAGTCCTTGGACGCATTCTGAATGTCGTTGGAAAACCCGTTGATAATGGTTCTAGTTTAGATCATTTAAAACGTCGAGCTATCCATCAAGATCCCCCAAGTTTTGCGGATCAATCCACTGAAAAAAGCATTTTAGTCACGGGTATTAAAGTCATCGACCTATTAGCCCCCTATGCAAAAGGCGGTAAGATCGGCTTGTTCGGTGGTGCGGGTGTTGGTAAAACCGTATTAATCATGGAATTGATCAACAACATCGCAAAAGCTCACGGTGGGTTTTCCGTATTTGCCGGCGTCGGTGAACGTACCCGCGAAGGAAACGACTTGTACAATGAAATGAAAACATCTGGAATCATCAAAGAAGAAGAATCAAAAGTTGCTCTGGTCTATGGACAAATGAATGAACCTCCCGGAGCTCGTGCGCGTGTTGCTTTATCTGGACTCAGCATTGCTGAATATTTCAGAGACGAAGAAAAACAAGACGTTTTGCTATTTATCGATAACATCTTCCGCTTTACACAAGCCGGCTCAGAAGTTTCTGCCTTGCTGGGGCGTATTCCGTCTGCCGTAGGATACCAACCCACGCTTGCCGCCGAAATGGGCGCCTTGCAAGAACGCATTACAACAACACGTAACGGATCCATCACCAGTGTTCAAGCGATTTATGTGCCCGCCGACGACCTTACGGATCCAAGCCCCGCAACCTCGTTCTCCCACTTGGATGCAACAACGGTATTAAGTCGTAAAATCTCTGAAATGGGTATCTATCCGGCGGTTGATCCGCTCGATTCAAACTCTCGCATGTTATCGCCGGATGTTATCAGCAAAGAACATTATGAAACCGCCCGCGAGGTACAACGCATTTTACAAACTTATCGTTCATTACAAGATATTATCGCAATCTTAGGTATGGATGAATTGTCAGACGAAGATAAGCTAATTGTATCACGCGCACGAAAAATTCAACGGTTCTTATCTCAACCGTTTTTCGCTGCCGAAGTCTTTACCGGTATGGCTGGAAAATTCGTCTCTCTTGAAGACACCATCCGCGGTTTTAAAGGAATCATCAATGGCGAATACGACAACCTTCCAGAAGCTGCATTTTATATGGTGGGCAACATCGAAGAAGTCGTTGAAAAAGCTGCTCAGTTAAAGGAATCTGTATGAGGTTTTTTTTAAAAATTTTAGCTCCCGATATTGAACTATTTCAAGATCACGTGGACAGTGTTCAAATCCCCGCTATCGATGGTGTGTATGAACTACTATCCAACCACGCCCCCATCTTTATTGCCCTTCAGGCAGGAACTATAATGGTCCGCCAATCGAATGAAATCGAACAATGGTTCATCGATGGCGGAACCTGCCATATGCACGACAACCATTGTATCATCACCGTTAAAAACGTGATTGATATGGACGGAATAGATAAAGAATCAATCATCGCCGATTTAAATAAAAACAGTGACGCTAACTTTTCAAATGAAAAACGCCAACTCTTAGAAGCTCAGCTGGCGTACAAACAGACTCATTAGCAGCGCGTGACCCTGCACCTATTAGAAGAAATAAAAACGCAGCGCTAAAAATCTCTATCTCGGCCGCAAGCAACCGAGTGTTACGGATTTTTTCCTGTGGATCGCACTGATTAATATGTATGGATTCTACGTGTCACTATCCATCTCGAGGGCAAGCAATAAACGCTTCCTCAATTGATATATAGCTGACTTCTTATAATCTGGGTATGCATCACTCGGTCGATAATGTACATTTTAGTACATCTATCGCCTCGTCCCTGTACCCAAATTAAATTAATCTAGCTATAGATCCAGCACTGTCATAAAAACAACCCCTGCACCTATATATGCAGATCAAGGGCGCTTTCGTGCCAAACGGCAACTTGCCGCTATCAAATCGCACTGCGATGTGCTTGAGCCGGCAACGTGACGTTCGATGTTTTGATAAAGTTGAAACTTTTGAGATATCGTCAAAATGATAGCAGATTACTTTTTGTAAAATGTGTCAGACCACATCGGATCTAACCTAATGGATGCAACCGCAGGTTGCCCTTTTGGCCTCGTGCCCCGATGGGGCCCTCCGTGAATGACCCACTTTGCTGGCGGCCCTCCGCCGAAAAACCTGCTCCCGGTTTTACCCACCACAACATACAGCTTCTCCATTTCCTCTAAAAGATTAACACTTCTTAAGGATTGATGGGGTATCTGTTCTTGACAGAACAGTCCCCTTCGACTAAGGTTCAACATATACGTTGTGAATCTCTCAGCCCAAAGTAAGC
>DITM01000090.1 GCA_002422845.1 Candidatus Paracaedibacteraceae bacterium UBA6184 | reverse complement strand
TCGGTGACACCCATTAAGTTAGATTAAGTTAGATCCGATGTGGTCTGTGCACTCGTTACAAAAAGAACTGACTCCAGCACCAATAACTCGAAAATTTCAAATTATAGCTAGATTAATTTAATTTTGGTACAGGAACGAGGCGAGACATGTACTAAAATGTACATTAGCGACCGAGTGATGCGTACCCAGATTATAAGAATTCAGCTATATATCTTTAACGAACGGTAAATTGTAGTGCGATTTAATAATTGGGGGCTGATTAGGTCTAGTCTAATAATGCAATATTAGGTTTTTGATGTAGACGAGATGGGTCCAATTCTGAGAGAAAAAATACAAGAATTCTAACGTTCGAAAATTATCTAAAGAGGTAAGTATAATACTGCTATTCTGGGGAGTAGAGGCTTTAACCTAAAGGATGCAGCGTGACGTTGTTGCATCTGAATATGTATCCTTTCTTGCATTTTATTTGAAATCATGGTGAAATGTTGGGAATGAAAAAAGGATTACGTTGGTCATGCCCATAGAGATTTTAATGCCTGCTTTGTCTCCCACGATGGAGGAAGGCAACCTTGTAAAATGGCACAAAAAAGAAGGTGATACGATAACGGCAGGAACAGTTATTGCTGAAATTGAAACCGATAAAGCCACGATGGAAGTTGAAGCTGTGGATGATGGGATCTTGGGAAAGATATTAATTCCTGAGGGGACGGAGTCTGTTAAAGTAAATACATTGATTGCCTTGTTATTGGAAAAAGGCGAGGACGCTGCTGTTTTAGATGGATATGTTGGAGCGACTGTAGTGGCTTCGGCGCCTGCTGAAACGGCAAAGGCTGCAACGGTTGAGGTTGCCCCCGTCCTACAATCATCCATTTCGACCGGTGAACGTGTGTTTGCAACTCCCTTAGCAAAGCGCATTGCAGAGCAAAAAGGTGTCGACCTGCAACAGGTTGAAGGATCAGGGCCTCATGGTCGAGTGATTAAAGCCGATGTGGAGTCCTTTAATCCTAAGGTAAGTCAAGCGGCTGTGCCCATATTTAATATGAGCCGGCATCACGATGTAAAATTATCCAACATGCGTAAAGTGATTGCGAAGCGATTAACGGAATCAAAGCAATCGATCCCTCATTTTTATTTAACGGTAAAGTGTGAGTTGGATAAGCTATTAGCTATGCGATCAGAGATCAATCTGTCGAAAGAGAAAGACAACCGCATTAGCGTGAATGATTTTGTGATTAAGGCGTTGGCAATGGCGCTGGTAACTACTGAAGACGCCAATGTCATGTGGATGAGCGATGCAATGCGACATTTCAATACCGTGGATATGTCGGTTGCTGTGGCCATTGACGGTGGGCTAGTTACGCCGATTATTAAGAATGCAGAGTTAAAAACGTTGTCTCAAATTTCATCAGAAATGCGCGACTTGGCGGTAAGGGCACGCGAAGGCAAGTTGAAGCCGGAAGAATTTCAAGGTGGTACATTTAGTTTATCAAATTTGGGGATGTATGGTATTGATCAGTTTGGTGCGATTATTAACCCACCTCAAGCTGGAATTTTAGCTGTGGGTGCTGGTGTTGAACAGCCCGTGGTTAAAGAGGGGATCGTCAGTGTTGCAACCATTATGACGGCGACGCTGTCTGTAGATCATCGAGCCATTGATGGCGCAGTGGGTGCACGATTGTTAGGTAACTTTAAAAAGTTTATTGAAAATCCTGTTCGGATGTTAGTTTAAAGGATTTGAAATGCCAGGTAAATTAGTCTGTTTAATGCGACATAGTGAAGCTGTTGCTCAACTGTCGGATGGAGTGACTAGAGATTTTGATAAGCCGTTAACGGATCATGGAATTCATCAGTTGGAGCACGTGAGAGATTTTCTGAAAGCACATCATTTCTTGCCAGATTTGATTGTGTGTTCACCCGCAGTGCGAACGCGTCAAACATTGGAGTGGATTCAAGAAGCTCTGGGGTCTGGGGCGGAAGTTGTATTTGATGAAGAGTTATATGGCATAAAAGCAGATGCATTGATTCGAAAGCTTGGGGATTTGCCCAATAAAAAATCTACGGTATTGGTTGTGGGGCATAATCCTGCGATCAGTGATGCGATGCAGACACTTTTGAATTTAGTAAAGACTGGTGATGTGTCAATTGCGTTGCCGGCCAAGCCATCTCAATTGGCTATATTCCGTATGCAAACAACGGATTGGTCTGCGCTAACTGCGGAAAAAGTGGAAGTAGAGACTTCGTTTGAGCCAGAACACTAGGTTTTAACCGTGCGGCTCAAGCACATCGCCGTGCGATGTGGTGGCGGCAACTGCCGTCTGGCGCGTAAAGCGCCCTTGAGCCGCGTTAGCGTATAATACATAGGGTTGTTTTTAAAAGTATCTTGGACTATATCGGGTCAAACCTAATGGGTGCAGCATGACGATGCAGATATTTTTTGTAGAAGATAGAAAAAACCTTGACCCCTTAATCTTTAGACTTTAGAATCCAACCAGCATAATAGGGAGTTGCTGTGTGAGCTGGTTATCTGATTTTGTTCGTCCAAAAATTCAAGCGCTGATTAATAAAAAAGATGTTCCTGAGAACTTGTGGGATAAGTGTCCTGCTTGCGAGAAGATGATTTTTAGGAAGGACTTAGAAAAACATCTGCATGTATGTCCGCATTGTGAGCATCACTTAAGGATAAATGCTGCGCTACGGCTGCAATATTTGTTTGATAATCAGGCGTATGACTTAATCGCAATTCCATCGGTTAATTTGGATCCACTTAAATTTAAGGATCGTAAGAAATATATCGATCGATTAAAAGAATCAAAAGGGGATGGGACTAAATCCCAAGAGGCCATTCAAGTTGCCGAGGGTGCAATTGAAGGAGAGCCTGCAGTTGTTGCCGCTTTTGATTTTACGTTCATTGGTGGATCCATGGGAATGTATGTGGGG
>DITM01000061.1 GCA_002422845.1 Candidatus Paracaedibacteraceae bacterium UBA6184 | reverse complement strand
GAAAACAGAAACGATTCCGACAAGTACTCCAACCACAGCAGATCCGGCCACCAAGTGCCAACTATATGGTGTTTTGTCTGGCTTTTTATTACACGCCATCAATTCACACATCTCCAACTTCTTTTTATATTCCGTCTCTATTTGTTTCAACACTTTTTCTGTTTCAATTTTATTGACCGCGTTAATCTGTTCTTTTTCCAATAAACACTTTTTGCGCGCTGCCTCTGGTGCCATCAATAAAAACGCCATACCTGTGTAATCAACGCAATATCCATCTACAACAGAGGCGTCACCAACCTTCACTTGCTGAGACTTATACCCAGTCTGCGCAGCCGCAGAAAACGACAACAAACTAATAATCAGAAAAACACTAACGTTGCGTAACATCTTCAAACCCCAACATCTTGAGCAATTCGCCCATCTTTACAAAGTCTTTTGACAACTCTTTCATATCTTTTTTAATATTCTCTTCAAGTTCTTCTTGATCAACGGCGAACTGCATTTTTACTTTGTCTAACTTATCCGCATACTCTTTGTCAATTCTCTTAATCTCTTCTATAATCTGAGAGTACCCAGAATTAAGTGTCTTTTTATCTTTCTCAAACTGCTGAGCCTTGGCATCTAGGTCACTTTTAAGACGCTGTGTCTCGCAATACTGAAACAACAGCCCGGACGACAGCACAATCACACCAAGTGTCAATAAAATTACTTTGTACTCACTTGCGAAGTTTTTTAGCAAGTTTACGATCTTTTTCACTTTTACTAACTCCCACAAACTCTTTAGATTCACAGCCTTCACTCCCAGCCAACGCAATTAATAGCGCGTCTGTCTTATCATAAGTCGTCGGCTTCACATTGCCAACTCGATTCAGTTCCTTGGTCAGCGCATATCCGCGACTCTCAGCCAAAAACTTGAACACGTTCTCCTTGGCCTCAAATTCCTTCTTCTGATGTGTCAAGGTATCAGACTTTGCACTTGGAATCTTATAAAATGCCCGCGCAGTACGCACATTGATAAACCTAGGGATCACACCAAAGATACCTGTACATATTCCCATAACCGCCCCGGCCCACATCTGAAGTACTGCCGACGTATGGAATGCCGAATACGAGTCAGTAGTCTTGGTCAGCGGCTCCTCAATATAAATCTGGATGATCTTTATGTCCATAAATAACATATTTTTGAAATATTCGTATGTCTTCGGAATACGGTCATGCCACTCCATCCCACCTAATTCAATTACATCTTTAATCAGTATCTCTTTTGTTTGCGCATCAATAACAGACACGCCTATCGCAACACTCGACACATCAAGACCCAAAGTTGCAAAAGTCATCAAACACCAAGCCTAACAATCAATTTCAATTTTTAACTTATATTTTGAATTTTTGTCTAAAATAAGAGGTTGGGCTAAACGTAGACTACCTACTTTTCTGAAGAAGTTATCATACATATCAACACTACTTAAAACAACCTTTTTATTGTCGCTTTCAACTACGTTTAGCCCAGTACCCAATGCGTCATTTTCTTCGCGAACGAAGTTTCGGCCAAAGGAAACACCACCCCCTCTCGGGTGAAAAGTAGGATTATTAGACCAGTTCTTATCTTCAATATCCACAAAAAACGTCATTTTATATACGTTACTGACCGTTTCTATATCCATCTCAAAAACACTCAATGGACATGTATTTGAACCTGAGTTGCCAACTGTCGCGAAGTGAACCCATTTAGGGTTGCATGGCGCATCATCATACGCAAACGGCAACACATCATAATTAGCAAGCATACTGCGAAAGTTTTCTTGAACTACGCTTAAATCCCACGTTGCGAACAAAATAATCATGCCAAACTCGTATAAAACCAGCCCAGCAGCCTCACCATCATGCGCAATTGGCCCAACTGTCTGCAATAATACACCATCTGAGTTGGTGTCGCTTAACTCGCTAATTACTATATTATTCTGTATAAATCGCAGTGTTACACCACCACGCTTAAGCCCCTCGTTAATAATCTTGGTAGACAAACAAATCAGTTTTACTTCACTTGTGATCAGTGTTGAGAAATCAAACGCAGCATTGCGCATTTTATTTTTGTCAATATAATTCTTTAATGAGTATAATTCGCGCCTTGCCACAGAGTAAGTGCAAGTCAGCGCATCTACCGAAGATACATAATGATAAATTTGTGGATTTGGATAGGCGTATAAATTATGACTAAAAAATCTGTTAAATGTATAACTTTTATCGTTTAGCAGGATATTGTTTAACATGGTTTCGCATTAGTAGTCAAGACGAACACGAAGTGTCATGTCCACATCAGTAGACTTCTTCACAGGTTCTGATAGTTTAGCAGTGGCAAGTAATTCGTTGTTTGCGCTATATAGACCAATACCAGTAATATAAGACACTGGCGCATCCATAGAGTTCGTCTTGACGCGAATCTTGCTACCATCCAAATATGAAGGATTTGACGAATAGTTAAACTCGTTATGGTTGACTCGGCAGAAGTAAATCGTTGAGTTTAACTCTGTGCTATTCTGGAACGTGATAGAATAGATACGCTGTCTTAATGCATCACAGAATTGAGAGATTGTTAAATTGTCATCACCGGGTGTAGTAGTGCCATAGCCCTGCATAAAATCTGTAACAACAAGGAATGTTGCTGGATTAACATCCGCTGCCGCATATTTCGGAAAACTAGCCGCATCAAACAACATTTTAAAGTCGCCGGTTGTTCCACCTGAACTGTTTAACAGCCCTTTTGGAGAAGTCGCAACATCATAGAATTCAAACAAATATGGGTTTAAAATAATAATTCCGGCCTGATAAAAAATAAGTCCAACAGCCGCACGGTCGCCGGGGTTCGGAGTAACTGTAACATCTAAAATTAAATTGTTCGCGCCGGTTGGCTGAGTCGCATACAAAATTCCATACTCACCAGCAGGAGAATTCACTTTATAATCAGTATCCGCCCCAACATCATCAATTGTCAAAACAGATGACGATACATTTGCTCCGTTCCACATAAATGTATCGTCCGGATCAGTTTCTGAACCGACAGTATTGTCATATCCATTTGGATTCAACGCCAACTGCAATTGAAACGAACCCTTTTTAATCTCATCTTTGTAAACCAAACGAGACAAAGTAATAGCCATCACTTCTTCGTACTTGTCTGTTAACGTGCCAGAAAAATCGCCATCTGCATCAAACTTTAGAATCGTGCCATCAACCCCAAAACCACACAAACGCTGGGCGAGTAAATTATACATCGCTTTACGTTTTGCCGCGTTAGCATCTCGTGTATCATCATATGTTCCAGCGGGAACATGAAGCACATCAAAAAATGAAGCAGAATCGGCGTGTACGCCTAGTGTAAAGTCAAAAATATGATTCGCGGCAGCATTTGTAATCGAATAGTCATAAATTTGCTGCGCCATTTCAGAATACAAATTTTGCACATTGTCGTTTGCCGGATACACACTAGCAGACGGATACGTGTCCCACACAATAGCGCCAGCAACCGTCAAAGACTCGTGTAGTAATGAACGACTATTTGCCACATCAGAAGAAGATAAATTTTTAAAAGTAGAAGCCATTATTCACCCTCTAATTACTGAATTCTAACGAACTTAATAGGAATATCAATAGAATAACCAGTTGTGACGCCGATCACCCTAATAAAGGTATCAATTACATAAACATTTGATGCCACGCCAGACTTACCAGTCCAAGAATCTGTGGTGCCCAATGTAGTGAACAAGTAATCATTTGTGGCAAGATCGAGAGACGCCTTAACTCGCAACATTAGTTTTGTACCGCGCGGCCCAGAAATCACTTCATTACTACCACTTTCAATATTTGTGTTCACCTCAACGTAATTTGTATCTGCAACTGTAAAAAAGTAATTCGCGATATAATCATCATCAACATAAGACGGAACAGGGGCTGCAACATTAGACTTCGCACTCATAATCGAGCCAAATCTAGCGTCCAACTGAACTTGATACTGCGTCTCAACCAAAGTCCCATCAATTGGAATCTCTGGTGAAATCTCAGTAGAGTCAATGCCCTGATCTAATCGAATCCACTTGCCGTTTGTACCCGTCTTCCCGGCCAAAACACCTTCAACAGACGCACCACCAGAGGTTTCAACGAACTCAATTGTAGAGCCTGAGTCAACGGTGACAACATACACAATAGAACCTGGAGCGAATCCGTATCCAACATTTGTGCAATATGGCTGTTCTGAATCATTCACCTTAACAACAGGGAGATATAACAAGTCCTGTCTATTAATTGACAAAAGTTTATATAACATTGACACAGAGTTGTTTGTTGCGGCCTCTAAAATAGGCGTCATCAAAATCTGCGTGTCGCGAGTCGCTGATGGTTGAGTCAGGTCATAGTCCTCGTAATTAATCTCATCGTCAGACAGCGCAAATTTGGTGGGTCGAAAACTTCCATCACCCTTTGCTAACCGCATTCTACCTAAATCAGTCAGAACCGCATCCAGAATTACATCGCCACTATTATCTAAAAATGACATTAAAGTACCTCACTTCACACATAATTAGTAAACATCTTCGTTTTTCACAACAAATTTTACGTCAATGTTACACTCTTTAAATGTTTTTTTGGAAATCAACTTGAACCTATACTCTTTTTCCCACAAGTCAAAATTCTGCATAATTTCATTTTTTGTTTTCGCAAATAAATATCTTCTTAGGTTTTTTACATTTTTAACCACTTTTTTAGAGTTAAAAACTTCCTCTGCTGTTAATACCTCTGTTGTTAAAACAGACCTTTCACAAAAATCATCAAATTTTATCTTAAATATATTTGTCGGATTTGACGGTTTTCCGTGAACATCTATTTGTCTAAAAAAGAAATAATAAAATTTTGTATCGTCAAGTTTTACCTTAAACGAATTTGATGACACAACTATTTTATTATTATTGTTCATTATGGTGTTGTCTACATAATCTATCTTGGAAAAATCCAAATAACTCTTTGGAGAAAAGTCACACCCATAAACCTCAAAGCCAATCGCTGGATCATCGGATTTAAATGTGATTAACCCACTGATAATCTCTTCGCTCACTTTGTTTTTGTAGTCGTTAAATATAGCCAAATCATTATCATTTAGTGCAACAAATTTCTCTTTTTTCTCCCCAACACCAGAATTTAGTAAAAACAGACATTCGTGTTTATTATCCCGATACTGTTCCACCGAAACCTCTGGACAAACCGGGAAAGAATCTATAATTTTGACCTCTTTTTCGACCAGAGGAACATTCAATATTCCAAGTTTGTTTTTAACAAAAAGCGTAAAATAAATACTTCCGTCCTTTTTATCTAAAGACCTACCGCCCAAATCAACATCATAATAGTATTCTGTAGATACAAAAGATTCAGCCGAATCTACGATATATTTATAGTTTTTATCAAATTTAACCTGCATATCAAATAAATTTAATGTACTGTCAAAACTCTGGCTGGTAACCGCCAAAAACTTCTGAATACCAAAATTGTCTGTTTTCTTTTGAATATAATAACCAAAACGCTTAGCATGTTCTGGCTTTAGGTTCCAAAAATCCAATATATCTTTATTTAGTTGCGGCTTAATTTCGTCCTCTGTTGCACCCGCCAAAATAGACTTTGACGAAATTGACAAGTCACGATCAATGTTCAGTGTAATATCTTTACCGAGTTGTCCAAAATCATAAATAGTAACTGGAAACCCGTCATAGTCAAACGAATTAAACTTTTGTTTTTTAACCCCCTCTAACCACAACGAGGCATCAACAAAAACAGAATTTTTAACAAAAGATCTAACTGAATCAGTAATGTAAACACCTTCAACATTGGCAAACTCGCTGTCTCTTGAGGCGATTCCATCAAAAACATCCAAACTCATTCTCGTTAATAAAGAATTATTCTTCAAAAGTGCATTAAAACCAGAATATCTAACTGGTAGTTTAATTAACGACCCAAACGGAACCATTCTCGATTCCTCTGTTATTGAATTGATAAACGCAACCTCCTCTAAATCATCAGCAACGTATAAAACATTACGCTCTGTTCCAACTAATTTGTCCAAACAAACAATTTTTCTGCGGTAAGAACACTGTTGCGATCTGCTGTCATATGATTTAGAAGAGAATATATCATAAAGAGATGAAATACTGTTTTCTGGTAGTTCTTCCGCCCTTCCCTCAAATTCCGGATTATAATAATTATAAACCGTATCAATTTCTATGTTTCTAGTTGGGAGACTGTCTCCAAAACTGATCGGCATGTCATACTTAAACGAATAATGTCGAAAAGAAGTTTTTGCTTTTATTTGTGGGTCCAAAACGTCATAAAGACCCTTAATATATGTAACAAATCCATCGTATTGTTCCCAATCAGGAACCAGGGTAAGATTAAAATAATCTTCTGCCGTATTGTGGTTTGAGGCAAGCAAGGCCAAAAACTCAGGTATAAAAACCCTACACTGATATGCATCCCACTGTCCAAAGTCTTTAGCAACCTTTTTAACTTCTACAATTGGATTAAATGATAAATTTACAGAATAATAATCGTCGCCACCCAAATCTAATTTAAAAGGAGGGAGAAATAGCGTATGAACATTATCTTGTGTGACACGCGGAAGAGTTTCTGCTATATTCGCAGCATTTGGAACCTGTAAATCAGGTACTCCGCGACCACCACTTAATTTTGCAGAACCCTTAACATTGCCAAACCCCTGAAAACCACCACCTATATCCGTGTTCAAATTTCCAGGACTAACTGGTTCTTGTGGCTCGCTAAATCCTATGTATTCAAATTCCTGAAGAACAGGAGAAAGATTCCAGTTAAAATAACCACCATTACCAAAATCATCTGATGACGGAGGAGTTGGCCTATATTCTGATGGATTTGGACGAAATATACTACCGGGCTGGCCAACCAAAAATGAACTGTTTATTGGTGGACCCTGAAGCACAGTGCTAGTGCTGCTCTGCGACAATCTATCAGATATATTTTGTGTATTTGACGGAAT
>DITM01000094.1 GCA_002422845.1 Candidatus Paracaedibacteraceae bacterium UBA6184 | reverse complement strand
AAGAAGTCCCAGCACCAGCAGCTGAAGAAGCAGAAGTGACTGGTGAAGATGCAGTTGGCGATTCTGAAGTTCCAGCAGCTCATGAGGAAACATCAGAAGCAGCAGCAGATGAAGTTAATGCCTCAGAAGAAGTCGCGGTAGCAGAAGCAGCACCACCAGCAGCAGATGAAGTTAATGCCTCAGAAGAAGTCGCAGCACCAGCAGCTGAAGCAGCAGAAATGACTCGTGAAGGTACAGTTGGTTATTCTGAAGCTCCAGCTACTCATGACGAAGCAGTAGCAGCAGCACCGACGACAGATGAAGTAGAGAGCAAATCTGAGTTAGACGCTTAATAAAACATACAAAACAGTGAATATTTAAAGTCAAAGCAAGCTCCCTTTTGGGGGCTTGTTTAATATTAAACGTTAGAAAAGGAGAGTAATTATGAAAATACAATTAGGCTTAATTGCACTGTTATGGAGTATGCACGTAAGTATTTACGCGGCAGATGGAGTAACTTCAGTTGACAATAATCAAGAAAATGTAGGTGTTGGATCGAATGTTGTGTCTTCAAAACGTGAGTCTGTAGTGCTTGAGGAACAGGGAGCTCACAGTCAGTCCAACGCAGCTGCCGAAAATTTAAATCGTTCGCGAACAGTACACCCTGCGTTCGATAGAAAAAGAGATGCTCAAACAAATGATCGTCAACCTTTTACTGGAAAGCTAGATCCTGGATTTGGATCAACACGCACGGCAAGTGGAACCCTTTTTGAAAGCGAAAGCTCATCCGATGAAGGGTCTTAACAGAAATCAAAGGGATTAACCTTTCTTCACTTTCAGATAATTAACTATCAATTTAATATTGTAACCGAGTCCCCGATTGGGGGCTTTTTTTATAAGGAAACTTTAAATGAAAATACAATTGCTGACACAATTAATCACAGCGTTTCAACGTGAGCTAGGTAGGCGTCGCGTCTCAAAAGAGCGGTATAGTTGGCAATTGCACGCACGACCCGAGCAGTTGCCCCCGGAAGGAGATTGGCGTATTTGGCTGATTATGGCAGGGCGTGGGTTTGGAAAAACACGAACTGGGGCAGAAACAATCCGACACTGGGTGGATTCTGGACAATATCGACGAATTGCCCTGATCGGGGGCAATATGTTAAACGCCCAACAGGTGATGGTTAAGGGGATCAGGGGATTGTTACAGTGTTATCCCCCCGGTGAGGGGCCCATCTATGAACGCAGTAAACAACGGTTGGTTTGGGCAAATGGTGCTGTTGCAGAAATCTATGCAGCTGAGTCTTATGAGAACTTACGTGGACCACAATTTGATGCGGCGTGGATTGATGAGATGGCTAAGTTTCGTACGGCTGAGGCAACCTGGGATCAATTGATGTTAGGGTTGCGATTGGGAAAATCGCCAAAGTGTATTATTACCACAACGCCCAGACCCTCGGAACTATTAGAGCGGTTAACTCAACGGACAGATGTAGTGGTAACTAAAGGGAGCACCTTTGATAATGCCCAAAACTTAGCAAAAGACTTTATCGACTTAATGCAATCTCATTACACCCAAACGCATTTGGCAGCTCAAGAATTATACGGTCATCTTTTGATCGACCATCAAGGATCATTATGGACGCGATCCATGATTCAATATCAACACCCACAGGAGGATATAGTATGAAGAACACAGCATCAAAACGAGATCACACATCACACACACCATTAAAAGAAGATATTTTTACTCACTTGGATTCCATCTATCGATCGGCGCGACGCACCAAGAATTTTGCATTGGCCTTAAAGGTAATAGAGGTGTGTATCAAAGCGAAACAGGCAACATCTAAACATCAATCATCCATGATTAATATTCAAGAGATGTCAGATGAGGATTTAGAAAAAATGTTACAGACATTGCAACAGGGATGATCCCTGGACCCTTTAGATTTGAACGTTATTTATAAGCTGCAGTTTTTAAGGCGCCCTTCGCCCCACTATGCCCTATAAGGGCAAGCAGGGGCGAACCTGCGCCGGGTAGTTGTTAGGTGTAACGTTAGGTTGCCCATGGCTCAAGGGCGCTTTACGCGCCATAGCGGTTTTTTTCCGCTATCAAATCGCAGTGCGATTTGTTTGAGCCAGTAACCGTGAAGGTCAATAAGTTAGGAGATAGTATGTATACAAAAATTATTATCGGGGTTGATCCTGCCGTTACCAGTGGATCGAACAGTGACGAAACTGGCATTGTTGTCGTCGGGAAAGGAGCCGATGGCTTTGGATATGTGATTGATGACATCAGCCATAAAGGATCGCCGGCTCAATGGGCAGATCGCGTGGTAAAAGCATATCATCAGTATCACGCCCATTGTGTGGTTGCAGAAGTCAACCAAGGCGGTGATTTAGTTGAAACGGTGCTGAGAGCTGCCGATCCAACGTTGCGATTTAAAGCAGTTCGCGCGACCAAAAGCAAACGATGCCGGGCTGAACCAATTGCTATGTTATATGAACAGAAAAAAGTATTTCATATTCGGGCTTTTCCAGAGTTGGAACAACAGATGTGTCGGTTTATTCCAGGATCAGGCAAATCACCCGATCGGGTGGATGCCTTAGTATGGGCGTTAATAGAGCTGATGAAACCTTCGAAAAACACCCAAACGTCTAAGTGTTGGGATGTAGTGAACCCCGATTGACATTGATATGCGTATAGCGCATATTAAATACAATCTAGATCATAATAGGAGGAAAAAATTATGAAATATTACACACTCTTGATATTAAGCCTTAGCTTATTAATAAGTCCAGTTTTTGCAAAAGAAGATAAACCTATTAGAATAGAGCCAAGCAAGCCATGGACAGAGAGCGAAATGCGATCGCACGTTGAACAGCTAAAAGGGCGCGCACAGGAAGTTAAAGCAATTTTAGCAACGCCGAAGCTTAAGACAAACGATGTTGCGGATGTATTAAATAATGATCCATATATGAAAACTAATTTTGGTAAAAGTGGCTATACTCCGTTTGAATTAAAATCTCCAACCCATTTTGTTGATGGAGAGAGTTTGTCATTTAAATTAGCATTGCGTGAACAAGAAACTATGAGTGGTCCTAAACGTAAAGAGTTCAACGAACCATTAATAGAATACTTAAGGATTCTTGAAGAGACGATTAAATACTATTCGGACAAGCTTCGTGTGTTAGAGCGGAATGAATTAATCGAACAACATTATCCAGAAGGTTTAAATGTGTACGAGAGACCCCACTCAAGTAATGTCGCATTAATGAATGTATATCATGAGCTTTGGAGAGATATTGACGCAGCCCCTGGCGGAACGGCTGGGATTTTAATCATTGAAGCGCGTGAGGGGAAAGAGCTGAAGCATTTGCAGAAAGCAAAAGATCGCGTGAGAAATTTAATAACAATAAAAAAATCACAAATGCTTTCCGATGAAGATAAAAAAATGATTGAGAAGGTCATCTGGGATTTGCGGGGTGCCATTTTCGAAGCAGAGCCATACGGTCTATCAGATAGTGCTGATGAACTCTAATCAATCCACGTGAGGGTTTTGTGTAAACGATTATCCTCAGATGTGTGGGGCAGTATTATAAGGGTGTATCCAAAATATTGGTATACATCCTTATGTATTTTCTCAAAGCGTAACGCATCTTTAAAGCTAATTTTGCGTGCATCCGTAGGTTGAATACATCCTAAATTTTCCAAGAAAAAGACGTTCTGTTGAAAAACGTGCGCCGTTGTAATACGGTTGATTTTTTGGGTTAGCTGTACAGGGATTGGATAGTTTAAAAATGTGCACAGAGCATAGGTACAGATGGGTGAGCGATCAAAAAACTGTATCGGAGCCTCGATTGCCTGATGTTCGCGATGGATTTGTAACTGAAGAATTGTGTGAATAAACGATGGATGAGTCCACGGTTCCAATATACCATTGCTTTGTTCAAGGGTAATCACATCAGTGGCTGCTTCTTCAACCACTGCATAACCTTTACGTTTCAGTGCATGAATCACTGTTGTTTTCCCCGATCCAGGGGTGCCTGTTAAAATATATCGTTTCATAAAAAATCTTTCTTGTGTTCAGTTTTTATTAATGTATCAGGGAATACGTAAAGATCGATTCTGGATGTCGAAGTCGCACAGCGCTATGCGAAATATGTCCTAGTTTGAACGAAGATGGAATTCTCGCGATGACACGTGTACCTTTTCAAAAACGATTGTTTTGTGAAAGATCCCGATTGTATTACGTAGTGATGGCGGGACGGGGGCAACCTTCGGCTGCATCCATTAGATCCGATGCGTTCTTACACGTGTTACCCAAAGAAGTGGGGTCGTTTGTACGATACATCAAAAAAATTATTTTTTCTCAAAACGAGCAATGTCTGTCGGATACAATTGCACGTTGTCGCTCACATCGCAATACTGTTTTCTTGATCCGGATACATGCTGCAGCATTCAAATGAGTACTTCTTGATTGCCGAACGGATGTTTTGATATAAAAAACCTCCTGACTGTTTAATTTCAGGAGGTTTCCTTTAGGCTAAATTAGCCGCGTTTTTTGCCGCTAAAAGGTTTTGAGAAAAACTTTTTTATGCCGCCTTTTACGCTATCTTGGATAGATGATGAAGGCTTGCTGGGTTTGAAATCACCAGAGGCTGCTTTGAAACGAGGCTTATCAAAGCTTCTGCCACCCGCTGCATCAGCATTATCACGAG
>DITM01000056.1 GCA_002422845.1 Candidatus Paracaedibacteraceae bacterium UBA6184 | reverse complement strand
TAAATTCCAAATCTTCTGTGTAGGCTGTATAAGGCTCTGAATCATAGAGCTTGGTCAGCTCGGCATTCTCTTCCTGTATATCGTGATTTTGCGAAGGCGACGCTACATTTAATGCTTCTAACATGGCTTAGTGTGTTTATTGGTGGATTTTGAATGTGTAGATACTGACTATAAAAAACATTACTTTTAAATAAATTTTATTTATGATTGCAATATTTTTTGTTTATGGTTAGATTATGCAACGATTCGAAAACATTTTATTAACGCATAATGAGGTTATCATGAACAAAAATAACGAAATCAGCCCAATCGAAATTGGACATTTTCTTGGTCGAATTAGAGAGCAAGCAGGCATTAAACAAGCTGAACTAGCAAAAAGAATTACATGGAGTCCTGCAATGCTGTCGCGTATTGAAGTGGGAGAGCGTTTATTAACACCTGATGAACTGCAAAGGATTGTAGAAGGCATCAATACACCCGAAGCATTGCATTTATCAGAAATGCTACAACGGCAATGGTCAATATTGCCAAGACCGCCATTAAACCATCCTGACCAAGATATTCTGTGGAATGCAGAACAAGTTGCGCAAAAATTATCTACATTATCTGAACAAGCCGAAATTAAAAAATCTTTTCAACGACGTTTAGAGGCATACATAGAACAAATTGATAATTTAGCTGTGCAATTATTAAAACGTGAACATCAAATAGCGGTCATTGGCAGTATTGGTATTGGTAAATCAACTGCTATTTGTCAACTCACCAATCTGACAATTCCTAACCCTAATGGTAATTTTGATGCTGTGTTGGAAGTTGGAGCGGGTGGTATTACTGTTTGTGAAGTACATATATTAACGGGTGCAGAATATGAAATAAGAGTTGAGCCGCATACAGATGAAGAAATCCGTGCTGATGTTCGTGATTTTTCTGGCTATCTATTAAGTGCAATCGACATAAAAAAACCTGCCAATCAAAATAATATAGACAGCGATTCTCAAGGCATACCTAAAGAAATAGAACGTGCGTTACGAAATATGTCAGGGCTAAAAATAAGCCGTAAAAAAGAACCTGACAATAAAACAATTCGCACTGATAAAGCTAAAGAATTAGCGCAACAATTTAATGATGAGCGGGAATTGACTATTGAAATTATGACTCGTATGGATCTGCATAAAAGAGATAGCAGGAGTGTGTTGTATAACAGCGAAACAGGAAAGCCGCCTTTAAAATGGCTAAAAGATACTTTTGCAGAAATTAACAACGGGCGGCATCCTGATTTTACTTTACCTAAACGAATTGAAGTGGTTTTGCCTTTCTCGTTGCTAAATCATGATGAATGTTCTGTGCGTATTATTGACACTAAAGGAATTGACCGAACAGCAGCAAGAGCAGATTTAGAAGGTCATTTAAACGATTTACATACACTTACTATCCTTTGTTCTGGATTTAATAATGCACCCGCAGCAGAACCGAGACAACTTCTCGAACGTGCAAAAGATGTTGGCATTCAAACCTTAGAACTTAATTCAGCACTGTTAATACTGCCACACACAGGTCAAGCTCTTGCTGTAAAAGATGATTCAGGTCAACACGTTGAGTCTATTGAAGAGGGCTATGAACTAAAAGCTGAACAAGTAGAACTTGCTTTAGAACCTTTGGGGCTTCGCCAATTACCGATTTATTTTTTTAACGCCTATCAAGACAACATAGAGCAGTTGAGAGAATTTCTGAATCAGCGTTTAACAATTGTTCGTGATTCATTTCGCCATCAATTGACCGAAACCATTGATGACATTGAGCGAGTGCTTGCAAATCATCAACAGGCGCAAGTTCAAGAAGTTATTCGTAGTGCGGGAAAAAGAATTGAAAGCTGGATAAAACAACATGAAACATTACCTAGAATTAGCTCGCGTATACACGATGACCTCATAAATGAAATGAGGCGTACTCATGCCAGTACAATCAGAGCGACTATTTGGCGAGAAGGAGAATGGAGCAGCTTAGATTATCTCCATCATCTAAGCTACTATGGCTCTCGTGTGCTTGCTAATAATTTACTCAAAGGACACGAATTAAGCTTTAAGGATTTTTGCAATACATTAAGCGGAGATTCCGAGTATTCAGACGCTCAAGACTTCATTAAGCAAGCTGAGAATGTACTTCGTTTTGCCTTTAATGAATTACTTAGCAAAGTTGAATCAACAGGTAAAATTTATTTTAGTGACGAATTAAAATCAGCAGAAGCAGAAATACTGTGGCGTGAATGTAGAGGTGAATGGGGACAAGGAGGAGGTTATAGAAACCGTGTTGTTCAGCATAATACAGAGTGGTTTAACGGCGAACATCGACAAAAGCTAGAACAAGACCTTTACGCTCTTATTGAAAGAGAATGGAAGTTAGCACTTAACAAAGTTAGTGCGTTAATTGAAACGGACTAAGTAAAAAATGCTCGCACTCAAAGCCTTTAAATATCGGCTTTATCCAACTGAACAGCAGGAAGTCTTATTGAATAAGACTTTCGGCTGTGTACGTGTGGTTTGGAATCATAACGTCGAAGTGTTTAACAAGTTTGATAAAAATCTTGCTCAACAAGAACAGCCGCTCACGTCTACCTTACTCAGAAAAAAATTTGACTGGATGAATGAAGTCAGCGCGTCAGCGTTACAACAAAAAGAAATAGATTTTAAAGCATTTAAGAAAGATTACTTTTCAAAAACCAGAAAGAAAAAAGTAGGTAGACCTTCGTTTAAACATCGTGATGCAGTTCAAAAATATCGTTTGCCTAATCAAAAGTTCACCCTCAATAAGAATACAATTCGCCTTGAAAAAAGAGGTAAAGTAAAACTGGTGTTAGACCGCCCTGTACCAGATGACTGTAAGTTTATGTCAGTAACGGTGTCCAAAAATTTATGCAATCAGTTTTTTGCCTCCGTCTTAGTTGAAACCAGAATTATCCAAAAACCAAAAACAGGTAAAGTCATCGGTTTAGACTTAGGCATTAAAGCATTTTTAACAGGTAGCGATGAAACTACCATAAAAAATCCAAGCTACTTTCGCGAGAGCCAAGCGAGATTAGCAAAAGCACAGCGGCATCTTTCGCGTAAACAGAAAGGTTCGTCGCGCCGTAAAAAAGCAAAGTTAAAAGTCGCCCAAATCCACAACAACATAGCTAACCAACGTAAAGATTTTATCCATAAGACAACGATAAAACTTGTCAATAATTATGACTTTATTGCAATTGAAAGTTTAAATGTGGTTGGCATGGTGAATAATCGTAAGTTAGCAAAATCCGTTAGTGACGCTTCTTTTTCAAAGTTTACCGAAGTGCTGAGTTATAAAGCCGCTTGGTATGGTAAAAAAGTTGTGAAAGTTGATAGATGGTTTGCCAGTTCTAAAATCTGCTCGTGTTGTGGTTGGAAAGACAAAGAATTGAAATTGTCTGATAGAACCTTTAAATGTAAGGTGTGTGGTATGGAAAAAAACCGCGATTTAAACGCCAGCGAAAATATTTTAAAAGAAGCACTGAGAGTTAGCAGTGCTATACGAACGCCGAGTGAATGTTAGTCTGTCTAGGCTATGCCAAAACAGCGGTTTGCGTTGAAGCGTTTAGAGTGATATGGACGTGTGTCTATAAAACTTATAACTATTCAAACATCATGCCTAATAAGTAAACGTACAGTTATGCAATGACATGCTTAAGCGGAATCGATCGAAGACTGGTTAAGATGCTAAATAATCTGCCTGTGACAACCTGTCGCGCGACAATATGCCATATTTACCTACGGAGGCAGAGAGGGCTAACATTGCCCCACTCTTGTTTATTACTACCTCCTAAAGGGTTTTAGAGTCTTTGTAATCGTTTAGCCCCCCCCTCT
>DITM01000003.1 GCA_002422845.1 Candidatus Paracaedibacteraceae bacterium UBA6184 | reverse complement strand
GACTTGCTAAAAAGTCCGCCTTCCTCATTCGGCGTTATGAATGAGTTTTTTTGTCACGTGATTTTCAGGGGATGCCTCGGTGCGTTTAATTAAAAAAAGTAAAACACTTTAAATAACGACCTTAACAAACTCAAAGGAACAAAACACCACTACACACGAAAAACCTCAATTTTATCCCCAAACCTTACCCCTCCCACGCCCGTAATGGGTCAAAATTCTCCTCATGTTTCTTAATAACATGTCTCAAATTCACATCTAACCTATCTTATGTGAAATCCTTACCATTTGTTAATACTTTGTCCTGTAAACTTAAACATGTGTATAATGATTGTATAATGAATTTAGAAGAATACTTACCAATTTTGGTGTTCGTTGGTGCCGGTGTGTTCATTGCAACCGTGTTTGTTGCATTAGCATTTATTCGAGGTCATCGCACTGTTTACGACGATAAAATTGCTCCCTATGAATGTGGATTTGATGCATTTAATACGGGACGCATTCGCTTTGATATTCGCTATTATTTAGTCGCTATTTTATTTGTGCTATTTGATTTAGAAGTCGCACTGCTATTCCCATGGGCTGTCACGTTCTTAGAACTTGGATGGTCAGCATTTGCTGGAGTTTTCAGTTTTTTATTTATTTTACTCATCGGATTTATTTATGAGTGGAAAAAAGGAGCCTTAGAATGGGATTAGACTCTTCAAATCCACAAGATAAATTCTTATTTGATTCGTATAAAGACGTTGAAAATAAAGGATTTGTTTTATCGACACTTGATGAACTTGCTAGGTGGGCTCAGTCAGGATCCATGTGGCCATTAACCTTTGGTTTGGCGTGTTGTGGCGTTGAAATGATGCACACCGCTGCGGCTAGATATGATCTTGAACGGTTTGGTATGTTCTTCAGACCCAGCCCACGACAGGCCGATGTATTGATTGTTGCAGGGACGCTCACCAACAAAATGGCACCGGCATTGCGACGCATATATGACCAGATGCCAGATCCCAAATGGGTCATTTCAATGGGGTCATGTGCCAATGGTGGTGGATATTATCATTACTCATATTCTGTTGTTCGTGGGTGCGATCGTATTCTGCCTGTCGATATTTATGTGCCAGGATGTCCCCCAACTGCAGAAGCTTTATTGTATGGATTGTTGCAACTGCAACGCAAAGTACAAATGGGTAAAAAACGAGTGATTAACCGTACGGCTAAGCGGGTGCAAATTTAGGTGTTAATGTGCAGGATTTCTTAAGCGATTTAAAATCTCATTTTGAAGACAAGCTGGATATTCATGATATTCAATTTATTAAGGCGTTGGGTGAATATACTCTCATTGTCCCGCTAGAACGCTTAATAGACGTGATGGGGTCGCTCAAACATTCTGTAAAATTCTTACAGTTGACAGATATTACGGCTGTTGATTATCCGAATAGATCCAAACGGTTTGAGGTTGTGTATCATGTGTTAAACATGCACCGTAACGTACGTGTTCGGGTGAAAATATCTGTGGCAGACACGATTTCTGTGCCATCGATGTGTCGCATATATAAGGCGGCCAATTGGTATGAACGCGAAGTATTTGATATGTTTGGCATTGTCTTTGATCAGCACCCTAATTTAGAGCGTATCTTAACAGACTATACCTTTGATGCTTATCCGATGCGTAAGGACTTTCCAACAGAGGGACGGTTTGAAGTACACTATGATGAAGATAAACGATGTATAGTCTATGATCCGGTGAATTTACCGCAAGCGCGCAGGCATTTTGATTTTATGCAAAATAAGTGGTACGACCCAACCTATGAATCTTCAACTGATGGAGATCCCCATGCATAAAGAAACCTTTCAATTAAACTTCGGTCCCCAACACCCGGCAGCACACGGGGTGCTGCGATTAATTTTGGAAATGAATGGTGAGATTGTTGAACGTATAGACCCCCATATTGGATTGTTGCACCGTGGGACAGAAAAGCTGATTGAGGATAAAACGTATCTTCAGGCCTTGCCGTATTTTGATCGGTTGGATTATGTATCGCCCATGTGCCAGGAACATGCCTTTGCATTGGCCGTTGAAAAATTGTTGGGCATAGAGGTTCCCATTCGGGCTCAATTTATTCGTGTGTTGTTTGCCGAATTAACCCGCATTATGAATCATTTATTGAATGTTACGACCTTTGCAATGGATGTGGGGGCATTAACGCCGTTCTTGTGGGGATTTGAATATCGGGAAATTATTTTAGGATTTTGTGAACGTGTCAGTGGCGCCAGGCTTCATTCAGCCTATTTTCGCCCCGGTGGCGTCCATCAGGATATGCCCGAGGGATTGCTGGATGATATTCTGGACTTTATTAAAGGGTTTACCTTTAAAATTGATGAAATGGATGGGTTGGTGCGAGAAAATCGTATTTTCAAACAACGGACAGTTGATATTGGAATCGTTTCATCAGAAGAAGCCATTGAGTGGGGCTTTACGGGGCCTATGCTTCGGGCGAGTGGGGTTGCTTGGGACTTGCGAAAATCTCAACCTTATGATGCTTATGACAAGGTTGAATTTGATATTCCTGTGGCCAACACGGGGGATTGTTATGCGCGGTATTTAGTGCGGGTTGCTGAAATGTACGAAAGCATTAAGATCATCAAACAATGCCTAAGCTTAATGCCAAAGGGTGCTGTTATGGTCGATAATCATAAGATTGCTCCTCCTAAACGTCAGGATCTCCAGACCAGTATGGAGGCGATGATCCATCACTTTAAGTTGTATACCGAAGGCTATCGCGTTCCAGCGGGTGAGACATACACAGCGGTTGAAGCTCCGAAGGGAGAGTTCGGTGTCTATTTAGTTTCGGATGGTACCAACAAACCGTATCGGTGTAAAATTCGATCAGCAGGGTTTGCATTTTTGCAAGCCATGGATATGTGTAGCAAGGGGCATATGTTATCGGATATTTCTGCCATTTTAGGATCCATGGACATTGTATTGGGAGAGGTGGATCGATGAGCCATTCATTTAAATTTTCAGCTGAGAACCACAAAAAAATCAAACAGATTTTGGCTAAATATCCCAAAGATCATCCGCAAAGCGCAGTAATGCCGTTGCTGGATTTGGCACAAGCTCAGAACGATGGATGGTTGTCCCGTGAAGCAATCGCAGCAATCGCAGAGCTGTTACAGATGCCGGTAATTCGTGTGCAAGAAGTCGCATCCTTCTATACGATGTATCGATTGCAACCGGTGGGTAAAACTGTCATTCAGGTGTGTACGACAACGCCATGTTGGTTGCGGGGCAGTGATGACCTGATGAAGGTGTGCAAAACCAAATTGGGCATCCAACCCGGTGAAACGAAAAACGACATCAGTTTGTTTGAGGTTCAATGCTTAGGAGCGTGTGTGAATGCACCAATTGTGCAGATCAATGATGCATATATTGAGGATGTAAATCCTGAAGCTTTCGGCAGGATGTTGGACGATGTGATTGCAGGAAAACCAGTAAAAACGGGATCGATGATAGGGCGTGTTAGTTCTGAACCCATGAAAGGATCGGGATCATGACGTTTTTAAATGAACAGGATCGCATTTTCAAGAACTTATATGGTTTTCTGGGGTGGAATTTAAATGCTGCGGAACAGCGTGGGGATTGGGATAAAACGGCAGATCTGATCGCAAAAGGGGCTGATTGGATGATTAATGAAATCAAAGCCTCTGGACTTCGTGGACGTGGCGGTGCTGGATTTTCAACGGGAATGAAATGGTCTTTTATTCCGAAGGACAATCAGCAACATTATCTTGTTGTAAATGCAGATGAGGGGGAGCCCGGCACGTGTAAGGATCGGGATATTATTCGAAATGAACCTCACAAGATTATCGAGGGAGCATTACTTGCGGCCAGTGCTATTGGTGCAAGCGTTGGATACATTTACATTCGTGGAGAATTCAAACGGGAAGCCGATATTTTAGAAACAGCGATCAAAGAAGCTTATGATAAAAAACTGTTGGGCAAAAACGCTGCAGGAAGTGGTTTTGATTTTGATCTGTATGTCCATCGCGGAGCTGGCGCTTATATTTGCGGCGAAGAAACCGCGCTATTAGAAAGTCTTGAGGGTAAAAAAGGGCAACCCCGTCTTAAACCCCCATTTCCTGCAATCAAGGGTTTATATGGTAAGCCTACCGTCATTAATAACATTGAAACCATTGCCGTTGTTCCAACGATTCTACGAAGGGGGGCGTCGTGGTTTGCAGGACTAGGCGCCGCCAAAAGTTGTGGTACCAAAGTATTTTGTATTTCCGGTCACGTCAATGCGCCGTGCAACGTTGAAGAAGTAATGGGAATTTCATTAAAAGATTTAATCGAAAAACATGCAGGCGGTGTACGCGGTGGTTGGGATAATTTGCTCGCCGTCATTCCGGGGGGCTCTTCCGTTCCCGTATTACCCAAAACGATCTGTGATACAGTGGTTATGGACTTTGATAGTCTGGCCGCCGTAAAGTCGGGTTTAGGAACCGCGGCCGTGATTGTGATGGATGAATCAACGGATATTGTTGAAGCCATTGCACGACTATCCAAATTTTACATGCATGAAAGTTGCGGTCAATGTTCACCGTGCCGTGAAGGTACGGGGTGGTTGTGGCGGTTGCTGACTCGTATTCAACGGGGTGATGCAGACTTAAAAGACATCGATCTGTTAGAAGACATCACCCATCAAATTGAAGGTCATACCATCTGCGCTTTGGGTGATGCTGCGGCATGGCCTGTGCAAGGATTGATTCGTCACTTTAAACATGAGCTGATCGCGCGCATTGAGCAAGGAGGGCGACGATTATGCCTATGATTTTGTTTGCAGCGTTTATAGCGCCCTTTGGCTCACAGTGCCATGCGGCACGCAGAGCCAAACCTGCGCTATCTAGCGGCTCCGTGGCTCTTGACCTTCGTCCAAGAGCCTTGGCAGCAAGGGCTGCCATCAGCAACTGCGTTGCTGCCGGAGCCGCCTTTATCCAATTACAGGTGCGTCATGATTAAAGTTACGATCGATCATAAACAACATACGTTTCCAAAGGTGATAAGCATTATCGAAGCTTGTCAGCAGGTTGGTATCCAGATCCCACATTTTTGTTATCATCCTAAGTTAGACATTGCGGGCAATTGTCGCATGTGCTTGGTGGATGTTGAAGGATCGCGCAAACCGATCCCAAGTTGTGCAAATATGATTCAAGATGGCATGGTAATTCACACGATGACGGATCATGTTAAGAAAGACCGCGAAGGCGTGATGGAATTCTTGTTGATTAATCATCCGTTAGACTGTCCCATTTGCGATCAGGCGGGGGAGTGTGATTTGCAAGACCAGGCGCTGCACTATGGACGTGATCGATCTAGGTATAATGAAGAAAAACGCCGCAGTGTTACTGATAAACACATGGGGCCTTTAATTAGCACGACAATGACTCGATGTATTCACTGTACGCGATGTGTGCGATTTGCAGAAGACATTGCTGGGGTTACTGATATTGGCGCAGTGGGTCGTGGTGAACATATGGAAATTACCACCTTGGAAAAAGCAATTCAGTCGGAAATCTCTGGCAACGTGATTGATTTATGTCCGGTGGGGGCATTGAATTCTAAGCCGTATCAATTTCAGGGGCGTCCCTGGGAATTAACGCATACGGATACGATTGATGTGATGGATGCGTTGGGATCACATATTCGAGTGGATAGCCGTGGGGGGCAGGTCTTTCGCATTAAGCCACGTGAAATGGAAGACATTAATGAAATTTGGTTATCGGATAAAAGTCGATTTGCGTACGATGGGCTGCTGTCGCAACGGTTAGATAAACCTTATGTTCGGGACGACAAAGGTATGTTGCAACCTGCATCGTGGGATGAAGCCTTTGCAAAGGTTGTTCAACAATTAACAGCTACGCCTAATCACAAAATTGCAGCACTGGCGGGTGATTTAGTGGATTGTGAAAGCATGTTGTTGATGAAGCGATTAATGCATCACATTGGGTCTCAGCATTTGGATTGTCGAGTGGATGGAGCTTATGCTGATGCACAAAACCCAGCGTCATTTGTCTTTAACACCAGTTTGAGTGATATTGATACCGCAGATGTGTGTGTATTGGTTGGAACCAATCCTCGATGGGAAGCTCCCGTTCTAAATATTCGATTGCGTCGTGGTGTTGTGAGCAACGGTATGCAAATGTTCCGAATTGGATTCGAACATGATCTAACCTATCCAGTCACCGATCTTGGAAATGATGTTCTGCTGTTGGCTGATATATTGGCGGGTAAGGGGAAAGCCGCTAAAGCCCTTAAAGCGGCTCAACGCCCTGCATTAATTATTGGGCAATCTGCCTTACAATCGGCTCAAGGTACAGTAATCTTAAACACGTGTGCCCAAATCGCTGAAAAATATAACTTAGTTCGTGATGATGGTTGGAATGGATTTAATGTTTTGCACACTAGTGCTAATCGGGTGGGCGGTTTAGATCTTGAATTTGTGCCAGGTGAAAATGGACTGTGTGCTTCGGATATGATTCCAGCAACCCACGATGGTCGAATTAGCTTGATGTTTCTGCTAGGAATGGATGATATTGCGCAGAAAATAAGCAAAAATACGTTCGTGGTATATATAGGCCATCACGGTGATAAGGGTGCTTCGCGAGCGGATGTGATTCTACCCGGATGTGCGTATACCGAAAAATCGGCCATTTATGTGAATACAGAGGGGCGATCTCAATATGCTCACAAAGCTGTAAATCCTCCGGGAGATGCGCGTGAGGATTGGCAGATTATTGCTGAATTGTTAAGTCGTATGGGGCATCAAAAGCAGTATGCGTCAATTCACGATGTGCGGAAAGATCTGCAAAAAGAAAACAGTGAATTTTCAGAAAATTGCAGCTTTAGCAAACGCCATTGGGATCCGAATATGGGGATTAAGGGAACTTTATTAACTGAAGAGCTTCATCCAATTATTACGAATTTTTACATGACCAATGTGATTAGTAAATATTCAAAAATCATGGCGCAATGTACTCAAGAAATCGCCCAGAAAAATACAAAGGGAGACACTCAATGATCTGGAATGATATTATTGAATTTGGAATTCCCTTCTTGAAATTATGCATCGGTGTGCTGGTATTCTTAGTGGGAACGATTGTTGCGATTGCGTATCTTACTCTGGCAGAACGTAAGGTACTTGCCGCTGCTCAAATGCGATGGGGGGCAAACGTCATTGGACCGTTTGGTCTGTTTCAACCCTTTGCCGATGGTATTAAATTGATTCATAAAGAAATCATTTTACCTAGAAATGCAGACGTTCCTGTATTTTTAATGGCGCCTATCATTACCTTTGGATTAAGCTTAGCCAGCTGGGCAGTTATTCCATGGGGCGAATCACTCGTCTTTGCAAACGTTAATCTTGGGTTATTGTATATTTTAGCCATCAGCTCGATGGGGGTGTTTGGTATCATCATGGCGGGGTGGTCCAGCAATTCAGTCTATGCACTATACGGTGGACTTCGTGCGGCGGCTCAGATGATTTCCTATGAGGTCTCTATGGGGATCATTTTATTGTCCGTTGTGATGACCGTTCAGTCGTTCAACTTGTCTGATATTGTGAAGGGTCAAAAAGGGCTATGGTTCATTATTCCGCATTTTCCAATGTTCATACTGTTCTTTATTTCAGCCTTGGCAGA
>DITM01000076.1 GCA_002422845.1 Candidatus Paracaedibacteraceae bacterium UBA6184 | reverse complement strand
ATTAACGCCCTTTTTCCACTGACGAAACACAGAACCGGAGTTATTCTTATTTACAATGATTTTGTAATCAATGCCTGAAGCACCCAATATTTTCTCGGCAATAGCGATGCTTTCATCTTTTGAAGCATCATCAAGAAAAATAATTTCATAAATTGGATAATTCTGCTGAATGATACTTTCTAAACCTTCTGACAAGTAGTTTGCGTAATTATAGTTAGGCACAACGACTGAGATGCGCGCAATATCAAAACCAAGCTGATCAAGCAAATCATAGGCATAGTGTCGGAATGAGAATCGATCATTGATAAGCTCCAAACCTCGCAATCCAAGCTTCGCCCTCTCTTCAGGGTGCTCAAGCAAACGTCCCACAGCCTCAGCAAATGCGTTTGCATCCTCCTTGCTGACAATTTCTCCACAGCCTTCCTGCAATAGCTCAGTAAAGCCCCCTGCGTCAGAAAACCCAATAACAGGCAATTCTGCATCCATCGCCTCAAGCACAACCGAAGGGAAAGGATCCTCCCGAGAGGTAAGCGCAAATACATCTGCACCACGATAAAACATGTCCGTATCTTTTTGCAGCCCTGGGAAAACGAAAATATGTCTAAGTTCAGAATTATCAGCCAACATTTTATCAACGGTTTGCTGCATACCTCCCTCCCAATGCCCTATCCATACCCATCTCGCCAAAGGCAATCGTTGGGCCATTACCAATCCCGCCCTTACAAACAGATCTATACCTTTACGATAATCCGCATATCCTGCACCAAGAACGATTAAGCTATCATCAGGCAACGCCAAGTAATTTCGCAAGGTTATGCGAATTGTTGGTTTTTCGATAACTTTTTGGCTGCGCTTGTAAAGACCCTGTGGGCGGATCACAACCTTTTCGGCGGAGATGCTGCAAAATTCATTAAATGAATCTGCCACTTCATTAGCAGGAAAAACAATTTTTCTTGCGTGGTTCGCAATGGCTGCTGCCTGTCCATTCAGATCATATTGTTTTAAAACACCACTCAATTCGTGTATTAACGCTACACATTCAATACCGACTTCAGATAAAGTCTTTAAAAAATATCCAGAAACTGTCGTGTTGACTAAAGCAAATCTTTGACCTTGGTCATATAAATTTTTTGCCAATGCAGCTGCCTCAGGGCCACATGGATCTGTTTCTGCAATATCGTATAAATTGGCCCATTTTGCATATTCGGACTTAAGTGGCCCATCTCCCAGGCAAACCATATCAACCACGAACCCCATGCCATGACTTAAGGTTTTTGCAAGATTAAGTACCAACATCTGTGCACCGTGCGAGTAAGCATCATGTGTAACCAATATTATTTTGCGAGAATTATCTGGTATATAGCTTTCCTTACTAAGCGCGTTTCTAGTTGCTTGCAACCACGCATAGCCATATTTGGCATCCGGTTCCAAATGAGCGCCTTCTGCCCACTCGTTCCATGCGTTAATGAATATCAAACGCTCTTCAGGATTGGACTGGTGCGCAACAGTATCGTCAATAGCATTTTTTAACCAACGTTCATACAGCAACGGTTCGCTATTGTAGAAAACGGTGCCGTTCTTTTTACGCCGAGGGGTATTATCCCAAGAAGGACAAACACTCCGGAACAGTTTGTAATCAACCGTTGAATAATTTTCACTACGTTCGACAAACACACGCCAATCATAGACTTTACCTTGAAAACTCTCGGCGTATAACTTTACAGTATCAGTGATGTCCGGCGGTGCTGAGTTATTAGGCGGGAATTCAATAGCAGCATCGAAGCCATAATCTCGAGGATTAGTCTTCTCGAAGGACTGCGTGTAAGCAAGGTAAATCTCACCTATTCCGTTTGTCCTGCACCACTGACGCCAGCGCCCTGCGGTCTCTTGGGCAGATGGCAACAAGCTAGGGCGATATACCAGAAGCAAAGGCTTGCCATCTATACGGATATAACGCGAATCTTCCATGTAGCTTGCCACGTACTTGATAAATTCGTAGTCGTCATTCGGAGAGTGATCCTGGGCCATTAAAATCTCGCTATCCAGACCATCCCAGCGTCGACTCCAATTTTCATTAGCCCAGCACAAACAGAAAGGAAGGTTAAGCCTAGGATCTTCCAAGTAATTTCTAAGTGGCTTTTCTAGTAACCGCTTACCACCAAACCAGTAAAAGTAAAAGCAGAAACCCTCTATGCCATAAAGCTTCGCCAACTCCACCTGCCTGCGTTGAACATTATTGTCCAGTAGGTTGTAGTAACCCATATCAATTGGTATGTGCGGCTGATAATGCCCAATAAATTGAGGCTGCGATGGTTGTACGTTAGTCCACTCGGTAAAACCATCACCCCACCAAACGTCATTTTCAGGAATTGCATGAAACTGTGGTAAATAGAAGCAGATAGCTTTGACTGGCTTATGTAGCAAATTCGGCGAGTCAAGCAAAGGTACAAAATCCCCTCTTGGTTCATTCTTCGTAAATTTGATCAGATTTTTCTTTACCACATTGATGAGTGTTGGAACAGGAGGAGTGATGGTATCAGGTATTACATTACGCAATCTTCCTGCTAGCTTTCTAAAACCGATGATGATAAGTAACGCAACGTAAAAAGAGTGATATTTGAGTAAACTCAAACAGGACTGATTATTGACCCTCATCAAGTTCACAAAATTATCTAACCGTTGGATGAGATATCGGAGTCCATCACGTCTCAGCGCAGCGAAAAGTTTGCTGGCACCCCACATAAAACCATTCTGATTGATCAAAAACATCAGATGCTGATTGGCATTATCTAATCTCAAAAGATTTGATTTATTACTATTAATGTCATCAATAACCTGCTGACGATATTTAGCTAATGCCTCCAACTCTGAAATTTTCACAACAAGGCTATGATAAGTAGCCATTTTATACATTGCATTTAAAAATATATCATCCGGCCATAAATATCTCCATTTATTAAAAAAAATTTTATTAATTGAACTGGTTTCTTCGTTAAATTTACGGACGTTTGAGAAATCTTCATATAGATAAAATGCACTAACCCCTGGCACATATACAATTGGTGTAAATAAACTGACTTGCAGCCAAAAATCCCAATCTTCTAATAAACTAAGTGACTCATCCATCTGGCAGCCAAGATTAATTAAATAACGATGAAACAATACTGAATGAATCGGTAGATGATTTTCAAAAACAATTCTCACCGGATCAAAGGGTTCATCATACAACCTAACTGTATTGCCATTTAAATCGACACAAGAAACTGCGGTATGTGCAGCAATAGCAGGAGTAATATTGTTTTCCAGTGCATGCACTAATTTAGCTATATGATCTGCACAAAACCAATCATCATCATCCAAAAAAATTAAATATTCACCTAGCGCTGCATTCAAGCCAACATTACCAGCCTTTGGTCTACTTAGAGGTAAACCATTTTGATTTACCAATCTAAATGTAATATTATTTGTTCCCAGACCAATATCTGAATGCCTGCCCCCCTTTGCGTTGACAACTACAACCTCAATGTTTGAATATGTTTGAATTGCTATAGACTCCAAGGCCTTGCCCAAGGTCTCACGATTAATACTTCGTATGATAATGCTAACTTGAGGAATATCTATTCCAGCATTGTCTTCATAGCTCAATTAATTACTCCCCTGTTTGTTAAGGTAAATTCCCCATTTTATTCTGGGGTCAGAAGTAGAGTCATGCGGCCAT
>DITM01000085.1 GCA_002422845.1 Candidatus Paracaedibacteraceae bacterium UBA6184 | reverse complement strand
TAGGACACCACCCTTTCACGGTGGAGACACGGGTTCGATTCCCGTAGGGGATACCATTTAAGTATCAATGTACACATCACTCACTATCTCAACAGCCTCAGTCTCAAAATAAGATTGAACCTGCCAGACAACTCCAATCACAATAATATGAATGCAAATCAATACGACCATCGGAAGATTTCCAGGATTCATTGTCTGATTGCGAGCATGCGATTGCTTCACGAAATAGACATACAGACTATCACTCAACACCCCTACCCCAATGTTGATGACCAACCCCAACAACAGTACCGCCGTGGGCAGATACGATAAAGCAACAGATGTTGTCATTAACAGTATATACGCAGCGTACATCCGTCGATACAGCATCCAAATTGGGGCAAATAGAAAGGCCACCCAATTCCAATTAATCATCTGACCTTTTTGAAAGACGTTAAGGTAATGCGCCGTATGAGAAGACACCCCATCATTGATATCTTCAGGATCTTGATCTGTCCGTATAGCAGCATAAAAGTCTTTGACATCAAATTTCATATTTCACTCCTATTCATTCATTATAAAGTACATTTTTAACACCACTAACACCCCTATCCCACACAGGACAACCCCAACTACCCCCGCACAGACAGAACGCCGCGACGGTGAAGAATTAAGCCCTTTTGCAAATCGCCTGCGCGTGTTGTTGATATACAAACTATTCGCAAACAGGCTAACATAAATCGAAAAGACTAATTCAAAACAATCAACGACAATATCACTTGATGAATAGCGTCGAATGATATATTCAATGCCGAACCAAATAGCTGGAAATACGAATGCAAACACATACATTCTGCGGTATAAAAACCACAGCGGCCCTAAAAAAATAGCCGGAATATTCCGGCTAATAAATAAAGACTTATGTCCTTTTGTTCTAAAAAGTTTTATATACCGCTTCGTGCCATAAGTCAGAACCTCCTCATTCGCCTCAGCAAACGTCTCTGGCTCAAACTTATGACGGATGGCAACATAAAACTCTTCTATGTTCACTCTTAATTTTCTTTACGAATAAACAACATCAAATGAGACGGAATCTTTGCATACCCATACCCAAAGCTAAAGTCCAACAGCTGCAACGGCATGCTATCGTACGCTTTGTTCAACTCTGGTTGTTTAAATGCCGCAAAGGATGCACCATAAGGCCCCACGTATTGACCAAACAAGTTGGCTGCCCAATCGTTCGTTTTATAGAATTTGAAAGGCACACCTGAATCATCTTGTAATACAGCACGGCTTGTATTTAAGATAACGTTACGCATCCATCCAAATTCCTTCATATGCATTAAGAATGATGCCGACTTTACAAACGTCATCGTTGTCCCAAGCTTACTTTGAATAAAATTCCGCAAACCCGCATTGGATGCCATCAGCGCGTCCGACAAGTCTGTTCTGAAATAATAGATTGTTTGCTCATATCCTTGCGTAGGATGCGTGATCTTTATTTCAACACCAAAGTTCCCAGACGCTGTCTTAGTCGCCTCAGGCGTTAAATAACGCAAGCTACCGTCCGCGTTAAGTGTAACCCACTGAACAGACTTAACATCGCGGTCTAATACCTTTAACATCAATAGCATCCCTGGCAATACACCACGGGTTCCATTGCGACTGAAATCAGACGACATATCAAGCGTACGGAAGAAACTTCGAATAAACACTGATTCAACGGCTTTACGAATTGTATCCATCTTAGTCTTTGTTAAAGACTTCATCCATTCGTTCACAGTTTCAGCAGTTCCAACGTATTCCATTCCCATCATAACGTAAGTTTGTTGATTGGGGAAAAACGTCAACATATTCACAACATCAGGTCCACTGAATGGGTAAAATAATGTTTCATCGGGGCGTGGGACACTGATTAAATGTTGATCGCGCCACGGTGTCATTTTAGACAAATTGCGCTCTTCATAACTGGCTTTCATTTCCATGATTGCTTTAGTATGAGCCTCTTCTTCAGGTGTGCACGTTGCAGACAGCGCTGGCTTACCTAACAAATGTAACCCCAATGCATTGGGATCAAAAAATGCAGGTGTGATCGGCGCATTCGTTGCCGCAAAATCTTTTGCTCGTCGTGTGAAAACTGATGGAGCCGCTTTTTTAGGCTCTACTTTCTTTTCAGCAGTTTTAACGCTTTCTTTCTGAGATGTTTGCGATTGCTTTGCAGGCATTTTAATCTCATGATTGATGCGTTCAGGAATCATAATAATCTGTTCTTTTTTATTCGCTGAACTGCTTTGTTCCATGGGGTTAGAGGATGCAACAACATCTCCTTGTGCATCCTTTTCAAGCTCAACACCTTTATCTGCATCGTCATTCAATAAATCTTGGGCATCAGTGGTGATTTCATCATCAAGGATAAAATCATCCAACGTTGGGTGTTCCGTAGCACATGATGTTAACAACAGTGCCGTTGAGAAAATAATTAAGGTCGAAGTATATTTCATGGTTTAATCCTATTAAAACTCTAATCCTTGATCTTGAAAATATTGAGGCTTGTTCTTCCAGTCTTCTTTTACAACAACTTGTAAGAAAAGTTGTACTTTTTTCTGTATCAGTTGTCGAATATCTTTTTGAGCAGCCTCACGTACTTTCTTGATCAATGTTCCGTTATGCCCCAACACGATACCCTTATGATTATTTTTTTCAATAACAATCCGCTGATAGATCTGAACTTTTCCAGGAGTGTCTTCTTTCCACAACTCATGCTGCACCATCAGACCATAAGGAATCTCTTGATGTAAGAAAGCAAATAACTTTTCGCGGGTAAACTCTGTCGCCAAATCCTGTAATGATAAATCCGTTAAATCGTCTTCTTCAAACAACCATGAAGCTTGTGGCATGTGTTGATTGATATATTTCAACAGGTCATCGGTGCCCTGTGCTTTTAACGCAGAGATCATAAATATTTCATTAAAGCCGTACGTTTGACTAATCGTTTGCGCAAGCATCAACAGCTTGTCCTTTGGGGTTTTATCCACTTTATTTAACACCACACAAATCGGGCGCCCCGATTGTTTTGCGATTGTTAATAATCGTTCATGATCTGTAATGCGTTTAGCCGCATCAATAATCACGCAGACTAAATCCGCCTCTTGAATGGCTTGTAAGGCAACATTCACCATCGCTTTATCTAACCGGGTGGATGGTGTGAAAATACCGGGGGTATCTAGAAAGGCGACTTGAGTCGTATCTTGTATAAACACACCCAACACACGACGACGTGTGGTTTGTACTTTAGGTGTAACGATAGATACTTTTGCGCCAATAACTGTATTCATTAGCGTGGACTTACCTGCGTTAGGTAATCCAATTAATGCGACGTATCCAAATTGTGTAGGGGTTGACATAAAGATTCCTATAATGTTTTTAACATAGTTAATAGCTTTTGCGCACAGTCGTTTTCCGCCACTTTCTTATTACTACCTTTTGCAGTCATCAGAAAATCATTAACATTACATTCCACTGTAATCTCTGGATTATGTGACGGACCGCTTTGTGTAAGTATTTTGTATTTGGGTAAAATTTTGAATTGAGCCTGAACATACTCTTGCAATTGAGTTTTATGGTCTTTAACAGCACCTTGCTGATGCAACATGGGTTCCCAAAATTTGCGAATGACTTTATTCGCAGCAGAAAGCCCCCCATCATAATATATAGCACCAATCAATGCTTCACAGGCGTCTGACAAGAATGTCAGCCACTGGGTGTTATTTTCTTCTGTTGCTCTGGAATATTTAAATACGGTTGGAATAGTCATTAGTTTTGCAACTTTAGCTACAGTTTCCCGACAGACTAACCACGCTAATCGCCGGGCTAGTTCGCCTTCTTTAGCTGTTTTAAACTCCTGGTATAACATATCACCAACGATCAAACCTAACACTCTATCCCCAACAAATTCTAACCGCTCGAAATGATTGATCGGCATTTTGTCTTTTTGATTGGAATAATAGCTAGGGTGCGTTAGAGCAAAATCTAATAAATACGGCTTATTAAACTGATATCCTAAAGCAACTTGCAGATGGATCATGGAGAAATACGCTTCATCAATCGTTCTTTTAACAAATCTAAAGAGATCCAATTTGTCAGATCAAATAATGATCGGGCATTTGTAGAGAACCAAATAAGATCTGCACGACCAATCAAGTTCTTTTTGTGGATAAATCCAATATTAGAAAAACGACTATCTTGAGATTGATCTCGGTTATCGCCCATCAAGAAATAGTGATCTTCTGGCACAACAAATTCTTGTGTATTATCTGCAAAACCTGCCGACCAGTTCGTATTTACTTTCAAAATTTTATGACGAACGCCATTTGGCAGCGTTTCATAAAATATGCGACCTATAACTTTTTTCCCTCTTTGATTATAAAATGAGTATTCATCGCCAGCTTCCATCAATACTTTTTGACCGTTAATGTGCAAGATGCCATCGATCATTTGAATACGGTCTCCTGGCAATCCGATCAACCGTTTAATATAATCACGATCTTGATCTTGAGGCACACGAATCACAATAACATCCCCGCGCTCGGGTTCTTTAGCCAACCAACGTGTCGCCCATGACGATGGCGTATACGGTATTGATAAGGGTGAAAATCCATAAGGAAAATTTGCAACAGCAATAAAATCACCAATATTCGCTGTGGGAACCATAGATTCCGATGGAATACGTGACAATCCATAAAACGTAAATCGAACCCCCATCACAACCAAGAAAATGATCGTCATTTCTTTTATAAAGGCACCAATACTTTGCTTTTTCATAGGAAATCCCTAGTTGACTGTTTCAATAATTACAAAGGCTATAGCATAAGCTACTTCATCTGACAAGGAAAGGTGTATTTTCTTTGGACCCGCGTATAGAGTTTCAAAAAACACTGCCGTTTCGCCGTCCAAACGCACTTCTGGTTTCCCCAGCCTATTGCGAACCACATAAATTTGCGACAGCCTTACATGATCAACAAACCCAGTTCCAAATGCTTTTGCAACGGCTTCTTTTGCAGCAAATCGTTTAGCAAGAAATGGGACTTTTTGAGCCGTTGGGGCTTTGTTAAATTCTTTTATTTCAGAAGGATGAAAACACCTTTTCAAGAAACGCTCTGAAAACTGTTCATACACTTTTCGTATTCGTTCAATCTGAACTACATCTGTTCCAATACCTAAAATCATACCCGCTCCACCGACATTACCAAGGGTTCACCTTTTAATTCCATGATCAATCGATTTAATTGATCTGCATTATTCACTTGTAACTCTACCAGTAAATCACAATGTTCGGAATCTCGTTTTGTAACTTTAAGGTTATCGATATTTGCCTTTAACCGGCTTGTAGCAGCAGATACTACGGCAAGAGCCCCAGATCTATTCTCAACAACGACTCGCAATACGACATCAAACACCGATGCTTCATAATCTGAGATCCCTCCCCACTCTACATCAATCCATTTTTCAGGACTGTCTTGAAATTGAGATAGGTTTTGACATGCGCTTTTATGTATTTTTACACCACGTCCTGTAGAAATAATTCCGACAATCGGCTCTCCTGGCAGGGGATGACAACATTTAGCATAATGTAACGCCATTCCAGGAATTAACCCACGAATAGCAACAGACGTGGTCTTCTCTTGTTTTTTGGATACCGTTTTAATGGGGCTATCCGTTGGGAACGTCTCATCTTTTTTAATAGCTGCTCCACCATCAAGCGTTCTAAAGAAATCCAACACCGCCGTTACAGATACAAGCCCCATCCCGACTTGAGTAAACAAATCAATAGGACTTTCAACCTTAAAGTAGCGAGCAGCCTTACGCATATCGGGGTGCGCTAATTCCAGCTTATCTGACCGAACACCCGCCTTTAACATATCCTTTCCCAACAAAGCATATTCTTCGCGCTGCTGTTCACGAATAAATCTACGAATCGCTGATTTAGCTTTTCCAGTAATTACAAATCGTTCCCAAGCCATAGATGGCGTTTGATTCTTGGCCGTAATAATTTCAACCTGATCACCATTTTTCAGCTCTACACGCAATGGCATCATACGGCCATTCACCTTACATCCAACACAATGATTACCAACGGCACTGTGAATCGCATAGGCAAAGTCAACAGGAGTTGCTCCTTGCGGTAAAGAAATAATATCACCCGCCGGTGTAAAGCAAAACACCTTGTCTTGATACATCTCCATCTTAGTGTGTTCTAAGAATTCTTCCGGACTATTAGAATGCTCCAGAATATCAACCAATTCTCGAATCCACTTAAAGATGCTTTTTTCTTGGCTATCCCCTTTACCTTGCTTATATTCCCAGTGCGCTGCAACACCCATTTCATTGACTTCATGCATGTGCTGAGTACGAATTTGTACTTCGATATTATACCCAAACGGTCCAATAATACAGGTGTGCAATGATTGATAGCTGTTGGATTTAGGCGTACTAATATAATCTTTAAATCGACCTGGAACTACTGGGTATGTGCTATGTAAAATTCCTAAAACTTGATAACACTCTGCGGTTGTCTCAACCAGAATTCTGTATGCAAAAATATCTGAAAGCTGCTCAAATGGCAGATTCTTAGATTGCATTTTTCTCCAAATGGAATATGTTGCCTTCTCACGTCCCGATACATAACAACGAATGCTATTGCTGCTAATTGATTGCTGCAACTCTTGAATTACCCGAGTAACGATAGCCTTATCTTTTGTAAACAGATGTTTTTTACGCCGCTCAATAGCTTCGTAAATCTCTGGATGTAACACCTCAAAACAAATATTTAAAAGCTCATCATATAAACTTTGCATTCCAATACGTTGAGCTAGCGGTGCGTAAATCTCTTGAGTCTCCAAGGCTTTTCTGTGCATTTTTTCTGGAGATTTCAGAAACTTTAATGTGCGCATGTTATGCAAACGATCCATCAACTTAATTAATAGAACTCGGACATCCATCGACATGGCCAGAACTAGTTTTCGAAGATTTTCCGCTTGCTCTGATTTTTCAGAGGATTCAGGATTAATTTCAATTGAGTTTAGCTTGGTAACACCATCAACCAATCGAGCAACATCAGCACCGAATTCTTTTTCAATATCAGCAAGTGTGGCGGCGGTATCTTCAACAGTATCGTGAAGCAATGCAGTGATTATACTTTGAGAGTCTAACTTCCAAGTCGTCGCAATACGTGCAACTTCTAATGGGTGAACAAAATAGGGCTCGCCAGAGGATCGTTGTTGGAATCGATGGTGGAATTTAGAAAATTCATAGGCTTTGATAATTAAATCTTCTTTCGGATCTAGTTCATAAACTTTTACAAGTTCAACCAAATCCGAAGCCGTTAATGTAAATTTATAATCATCGCCCATGAATGTCTTTAACTATTAGAATTTATCTTCTTCGTTTTCATCAATCTCTAAGTCTGGCTCATTCAACTCATCGTCTTCTAAAATCTCTTCACCATCAATTTGCATATGGTCTTCAAGATTTTCTTCTACCGAACCTAAGGATTCTAATTCACGACTTAATTGGGCAATTTGCTCAGACCAATCTTTTTCGTCTATAACTTCTTCCTCACCATCTATAACGTCAGACTCGAAGTGAATTTTTTGCATAGAAGTAGTTAACTCTTCTTCAAAAATATCTGACAATGCTTGATCAGAAGCAATTTCTCGAAGCGCTAATACTGGATTCTTATCATTGTCTCGTTTAACTAATGGGGCAATTCCTCTAGCTAATTTCTTAGCGCGATTTCCCGCAACTAATACTAACTTAAATCGATTTGAAATTCTTCTTGTACAATCTTCAACTGTTACGCGAGCCATGCTAAATCTACCTTTTGATTACTTTGTAACTCACTATACCAGATTTTGTAAAAAAATAAAGCATTGACAACTTGAATTTATCTTTTTTGCCTCTATATACAAATTAGAAAAAAATTGCTTATAAAAGGATATCACCATGAAAGTTAAACACCTCGCTTTACTAACTATTTTCTTAACTGCACCTCAAGTAGTTGCCGCCGCTTTGGAGACTAACTCAGAGGAAGGCCGCAGCCCTACCTTTTCCTATACTGTTGAGGAGAGAATGAAACATCTCCAAAAAGTGAAGAAACAAAAGCTTTGCAGGCCGCATGGAACCAATATGAAGAGAAGTTATCTGAGTTTAAAACAAGAGAGAGCCTTTTGGATCATGCTTTTTGGAAACTTGAATACCCTATCGAGTATGAGGAACCAAAAGCTTTGAAGGACGCAAGGGACCAATACCAGAAAAAATTATCTGCGTTTACAAAAAAAGAGCACCTTTTTGATAAAAATCCAGGTCTTTTTTTACCTGAGAAGAGAAGCAAAAAATGGTTCGAAATAACAAGCTTACAAGAAGAAATCGACAAAACAACAGGTGAAATAAATGAAACCACCGAAAGGCTATTAAGCTTATCCGAGGGTCATAAAAAAACGAAAATTGAACTTACACAAAAAGATAGACTGCCTGCTCGAGCCTTAAGGTCAATGGTTCAACTTGCAAAAACTGCATCCCCTTATGTCAATGGCTATGGTCAGTCTTTCTTGTTTTTGGGTGGAATTTTAGAATTGCTTTCAAATGAGACTGATAACTCTAAAATGAAAAAAACATTGAGATTAACCACTACCGCGATATCTTTAGTAAATATATTAGAAAAAATATCAGATCCAAACCCTGAATATTCTTACAATCTTCGATCTAGCGCAACTCGCGAATCAGAACTATCCCGCGAGATCGAGAAAAACACATATCGCTTAAAAGATTTAAACGCAAAAATTACAGATCTTCGCAAAAAACTGGAGGAAACAAAGATATCGTTATCCGATATTGACTCGCACCTCGAGGCGTTTAACTTGAGTCTGTCAAAACTAGCTGCGGAGAGGACTGCCCTGTCAGAAGAAGATAAAGCTTTGTTGAACCGTCGGGCTGAATGGATTAAATCAATCCGGGAGCCGTTGGACTTGCAAAAGTCACAACTAGATGCGGAGAGAAAAGCCCTGTCAGAAGAATTGGAAGCTTTGTCTTCCCATAGCATTAAATGATCTGACCATCTGAATTATTAAATAAAAAGAGAGGGGCTTTCAACCCTCTCTAAGATTTTACACACATATTTTACCCCGCCACCTGTCACATAATCTGTCAGATGGAAAAATAGATTGCACTCCAAACAAAGAACGGTTAAAATTAACTCTAAAATTAGAGCAAACTCATGTTTATTCAAACCGAAGAAACCCCAAACCCAAACACTTTAAAATTCCTACCAGGAAAATTAGTGATGGGGGCTGGAACAATTGATTTCAGAACAAAAGAGGCCGCAAAGCGGTCACCTTTGGCGTCTAAATTATTTGACATTAACGGTGTCTCCGGAGTTTTTCTGGGATCTAATTTTGTCTCCATTTCAAAAGAAGCCTCTGCTGAATGGTCGACGTTAATCCCATACATCATCGAAGGATTAACTGTCCACTTTTCAAGTCAGACTCCTATATTGAATGGACTGCTTGATACAACAACATCACCAGCGCCCTTTGAAACGCTGGATCCACTATCAAAACAAATTGTGGAAATTTTAGAAACTCGTGTTCGCCCAGCCGTTGCTCAAGACGGAGGCGACATTACATTTGAAAAGTTTATCGATGGTGTAGTATATTTACAAATGAAAGGTGCTTGCTCGGGTTGCCCAAGCTCGTTGATTACCTTAAAAAATGGTATTGAAAATATGCTGCGTCATTATGTCCCTGAAGTAAAAGAAGTTCGGGCAATAACCATATAATTTATTTAGAGAGGAGCACTCCATGGAAAAGTTACCCATGACTCGTGAAGGATTTGAAAAGTTACAGACTGAATTAAAACAATTAAAAACAGTTGATCGTCACGAAGTGATTAAGGCTATTGCTTCTGCTCGTGAATTAGGCGACCTTTCAGAAAATGCTGAATATCATGCCGCTCGTGAACGCCAAGGGTTTATTGAAGGTCGAATTGCAGAACTAGAAGATAAATTAGCCCGAGCTGACGTAATTGATGTTAAGTTGTTAAATGGAACAGGCATAAAGTTCGGCGCCAGCGTAAAATTAATTGATGAAGACACTGAAGAAACTGTTTCTTACCAAATCGTTGGTGACGATGAAAGCAATTTAAGCAAAGGGAAAATTTCTTTATCATCTCCCTTAGCCAAAGCATTAATTGGAAAAGAGGCGGGAGATTCTGTAGACGTACGCACCCCAGGTGGTGTAAAGTCTTACGAAATCATTCAGGTTGCTTTCCATTAATCCAATTGGGGGATAGTTTAGCGGTAGAACACCCGGCTCTGGACCGGGTAACTCAGGTTCGAATCCTGGTCCCCCAGCCAGCTCAACAATAGCACAATCTTTATTTAGATTATTATGACTCTCCAAAAATCTTTTTAAGAAAATCATAATTCTGTTGAGTAAATCCGTCGTTCAAGCTTTCGGGTGTAAACCCCTGCCCCTCCGGCAAAAGAAAACCTTGCAACGCCAAATACAACCCGTATAACATTTCTACCGAACACACCTCGTTATAAAACCCTTGAATATAATCATTATCCATTGCACTCACAATATTTTGACCGTTAAAATAAAAATACGCAGCTCCTACTTCGGGTGATTCTTTATTAAACTCAATGGACTTAGCTTGATGAATTACGGATTGTAGTGAAAATTCTTGTTGATTCGCTGAATTTTCTACCGCTGCTGAAATTGTCGCGTTAATAAGTACTATCAACATTAATATATGCTTTTTCATATATATACTCCTCATGAAACCATTAGAAGCATACAAAGTATCTATTAAAACTTGCTTAATCCAAGTTAGTAGTTATTTCCTAGGGTGAGATTTTATATACACATCTTTTAAATTCTGAATGCTAACATCCATATATCGTTGCGTGGTTGATAACGAAGCGTGCCCTAATAATTCTTGGATCACACGCAAATCCGCATGCTCATCCAATAAATGTGTTGCGAAACTATGCCTCAATGCATGGGGAGTGGCTTCATCCGGAAGATGTAACCTCCCCCTAAGCATGGCTATTTTTTTTTGCAACGCTCCCATATTTAAGCGCCCTCCTCGTTGTCCGACGAACAAAGGGCTATCTGCAGTTAATACGAGGGGGCAATGATTTAAATAAGCTTGAATATACACATTAATAATGGAAAGTATTGGGATCGCTCGTTGTTTTTGACCTTTACCCGTCATCGTTATAACCTCTGGCAATGGAAAATCTTTATGGTTCAAACTTAAGGCCTCACTAATACGAAGCCCCGCACCATATAACAAAATCACAAGGGCCACATCTCTTAAGTCTGTCCAGTTCTTTTCAGCTTCCATGGTTTTAATTAGCGCATCAATTTTATTTACACTGATGGGTCTCGGCAACTTCTTGGGCGACTTAGGTGTTCGCAATTCTAATAAATGCGCAAGATCTATCTGATAATGCGCCATAACATATTTAAAAAAATGCTTTAACGTAGACAGTGCCCGTGCATTTGAAACAGGAGAAATTCCTTGATTTAGCCTAGATGTTAACCATGCACGAATATCTGTAAGCTGAAGCTGCTTAAGCCCTTCCACATCATTCTGCCCGATATGTTGAGTTAAAAATCGGGTAAAATTTTCTAAATCAATAGAATAGGCTCTCACGGTGTTATCAGAATAATTTCGTATGTGTTTAAGTTCTGTTAACCATTTCTTGATAAGAATATCTAATATCATACTTAAATGTAGAGAAAAATTAATACAGTATCTTACGTAGAGTATACATTTTAATACACAAAAAACAATCAAGGAGATTTTATAGTGAGTCTTATAAAACAGATATTATTAGCAGTCGTGCTAGTTTTTGGATTTGTAAACATTAGCAGCAGCAATGTTGAAGCGCGTGAGGGAGCTCATTCTAAAGCAGCTCATAAGAAACCTAAAGCAGTCCATAAGAAACCCAAAGCAGCTCACGCAAAACCTAAAAAACATGCAGACGCTAAGAAGAAACATGCCAAGAAAGATGACTCCTCTAAGGAACATAATGGCGTTAAAAAGAAGAAATCTAAGAAAAAATCTAAACATTCTAAAGAAGAGAATGCCCCTAAAGAAGTTGCCAACAAGCATGCAAAACATGATAAACCTAAAGAGCACTCCAGCTCTAAGAAGAAGAAAGCTAAGCACCAAGAGGCAGAGGATTCAGCCGAAAAACATGCAAAACATGGCAAATCTAAACATCCAAAAAAAGAAGATGGCGCTGACGAAGAAAAACCATCCAAGATGTCCAGATTCAGTGGTGCTTTAAAGGGTGCTGCAAGCTCTAGCCTAGGCCAAAGCGCTCTAGGTGCTACAAGTGGTGCTGTTATGAGTAAATTAAACCCTGGTGCAAACGCGGGACAAGATGACAACTCTGCTGATAGCGATAGCGATGATGCTGCTGCAGATGACAGCGACAACGGCGATGCTCCTGCTGAGGAAGAAGCCCCGACTGAGGATGACAGCGGTGATGCTCCTGCTGAGGATGACAGCGGTGATGCTCCTGCTGAGGAAGAAGCCCCGACTGAGGATGACAGCGGTGATGCTCCTGCTGAGGATGACAGCGGTGATGCTCCTGCTGATGACAGTGGCGATGCTCCTGCTGATGACAGTGGCGATGATAACTAATCTACCCACATGTCATGGCGTCTAATTATTATCAGGGTGATTTATTGTTTCAGAATCACCCTTTATTTTTACCCAAAATCTATATTAATACCATCAACATGATTTTATTTTTTTCTGCAAAAAAAATTTTGTTTAAGGTTTGTTAACCACTCTTAGATTATTCTACTTAATATCAGAACGATGCGATGAAGGGGGTAACTATATTAATACCCTTAAATCGAAAACGAAACATAAATCAACAGGAGTAAAAACGAATGAATTGGATTAAAGGATTCTTGATTTTTGGAATGGTGATGTTAGCTCATTCCACAGTATCAATTAACACCGTAGAAGCAACACCAAAAGCATCTACCAGTAAAAAAGAAAAAACAGATAAGCCAGCTAAGGAATCTAAAAAAGGTGGATTGTTTTCTTCCTTCACCTCTGGCTTAAAAAAAGTTGGATCAAAGATTGCCTCTGGTGCTAAAGCAGCAGGATCAAAGATTTCTGCTGGCGCAAAAGCTGTAAAAGACAAAGCTGGTAATGCAGTTGCCTGTCGTTCAGGTAAGGGAGAAGTTCCTGGCCAAAAACTATATGCAATGGCAGCAGCCGGAACTCCGTTAACAGATGCACATATAGTTGCTGCTCATACGGCAGCCCCCAAAAGTGGTCGCAAGAAATAAACAAAACTCCAAAAAAGAGGTAGAGAAATGAATACAAAATGGTTTTCTGGGATTGGTTTGGCCATCCTATTAAGTACTGGAACTTTAATCTATACAACAACTCAGGCCCGTGCAAAAGCTGCTCCAGCCGCAACAGCGGCACCTGATGCCACACTAGAGAATTTAGCAACATGTGCAACTGAAAAAAACCCTGCATATATAGAATCAGTTCTTAAAGGTGCTATGAATGCATTTGACAAAGATGCAAAAACAGCAATCACAGCTGGTAAGCCTGCTAACTTTAAGAAAGCAGCCAAAAACCTACTAAAGGTGATTAAGTTTCTATTTGTACAATCAAAGCATTTTTCGCCTATCTATAAAAATGCCGCGAACAAGCCAACATTTGATAAAGATATCGATAAGTTAATACAATCCTTATTACATGCAGAATATGCTTTAGCAAAAAGTCAATCTGCGCAAAAAGAAGTAATCAAAGATTATACGGCAATTGTGGCCGAATTAACAAAAGATGGCGTAAAAGGACTAACCAAAATTGCAGCTCCTTCAGCAAAAGCTGCGACGGGTGTCTTGGATAAAATGAAAGCTGGTGTAAGAAAAGCTGGCGGCGCGATTTCTGGCGGTGCTAAAAAAGCTGCTGCTGGTGCTAAAAAAGCTGCTGAAAAAGCTGCAACTGGCGCCAAGAACCTAGCCGAAAAAGCAAAAGCAAAAATAGCTCCAAAACCTGCTGCTCCTGCTGAGGAAGACGCTGCTGATGACAGTGCTGACGCTCCTGCTGATGAGGAAGAAGCTCCTGCTGAGGAAGAAGCTCTTGCTGAGGAAGAAGCTCCTGCTGATGATGAGGAAGCTCCTGCTGAGGAAGAAGCTCCTGCTGAGGATAGTGGCGATGTTTCTGACGATGAATCCGTTGGAGATGGATCTGACTCAGATGCTGATGAAGAAGCTCCTGCTGATGACAGTGCTGAGGAAGATACTCCTGCTGATGCTTCTGCTGCTCTTAAAGGAGCCGCATCAAAAGCTCTTTCAGGACTATTCAATTAACACTAGCCGTTACATCTTCAAAAAAAGCCCTCGCTATCGAGGGCTTTTTTGTTTCCAGAACTCTAATAAAAATGCCTTTATCGCAGGAATTGTACGCTGAAATGCTTTCAAATAAATTCTTTCTTGCATATGAAAGTTTGGGATCGACTCTGCGAACAACAGCTCATTAAATTTTGTTCTAAAACTTAATGGCATTTTATTCAAAGCTTTTTGCAAAATTTTCCATAATGTTAATAATTCATCATCATCACAATGTTGACCATAATCCTGATTAAGCAGCGATAGCTCAGATTGAATCCAACTTACTCGGGATGTTTCAAATGGATGATTCCATGCCACTTTTCGCCCAAACCCATTGGGACACCCCATGCTTTTTCGAACAAACTCTCTTAATTCAATATACTTACATGCAGTCATGTAATCGTCTAACGAGATGTACTTTTGCTTCCATAAAAACTGCAGGCATATAAATGCTTTCTCAGGAGTCGAAGACTTATTGCTGTGTGGTCGTGCATTTTCTAAGGGTGAGGAGTCTGGTGTTGCCGATAGAGACGTCAAAACTATTCTAGATTTTCGTGAACGAAGGTTTGCGCTAGACCTTGAAATCATATTATCCCTCATAGGTTGCTTATAAATAGGCATCTTTTTAATACGTGTTAATCATCTCAATATTCAAAACTGTGTATTTAGACGCTTTCTTGAACATAAATTAATAATTAGGGGCTGTACCAGATAACATAG
>DITM01000008.1 GCA_002422845.1 Candidatus Paracaedibacteraceae bacterium UBA6184 | reverse complement strand
GATAATTTATTTTTATTTGATAATTAAACTGATCTGTAATTGCAACAAATTTACCGAAATCGGACATTTCGCACCCCAAAATCCATTTCCATTAATTAATTACTATTAACAAAAAACGCAACCTCCCAGACTTATTTGGAAAAAAATACGGAAGGCCTTCGGCAGTGGTAGACGCAAGGCTCTGCCCCGCACCCCGAGATATTTAAAATAATATTGCATGCCGCCTGTGCATCGTGGTACATTCGAAGAGTCAAAAGGGCGAAATTAATCGCCCCCACGCAACATGTTACGGTCATCGGCGTCTCCGCCTGTACCGTAAGACTATTTTACAAAAAAATAGCAATAAGTAAAAAAGAAAGTCGGAATTAGTTTCAAACTGGGGCAGCGACACACAGCTGCGATGGGTATGCCACCATCTTAAACCTATCTAAAAAGTTGCCCCCCATTTGGGGTCCACTTAACCGGAATGTTCGCTAAATTAATTTTTTAAATTAAAATAATTACATAAGGGAAGTAGACATGATTCGTAAACTAGTAAAGCATGCGGCATTTAAATTTAGAATAGCATCAGAAAAATGCAAAAATGTATCTCAAATTCCGAGCAAAGTTGTTACTACCTCCTCAGTAAATGCATTAAGTATCGAAAAACCAAACATTAAATCGTACCTTTTCTCAGAAATAATCCAGCTGGATTACCTAGGCCCTGCAGAGCTGAATGTGATAGATGTTTTTTTTTCGCAACTACCTGATGAAGAGGCAAAAATTGACAACGCAAAGAGCTTAGTTGAGTTTTTTTCAAAATTTCCTGAAAAAGCCCGTTTGATTTCGAGTTCATATTACTATCTCTTATTAAACCCCTTTTCAGTGTCGAGTCATATCATTTTTATTGCAGCCAATTACAGCATGGGCAGAGCTTCTTTGTCTCGACAAGCAGCAAACACTTTAGCGCAGCAATGGCCTAATTCTTTGACTATAGTCATTTTAGCTAGAGTGCTCAGGGAATGTGAAGGGCTAGAAGCTGAATATAGGATACTTGAGCAAGCCTATCAGGACAGAAAGGATATTATTATTTTCTATAATTTGATATCTAATCTAATTGATAGCAGCCGCGTCGAAGAAGCTAATGCTGCTATAGAAACCATTAGACCAATCGTCGAGAAAGAGCTTGCTGATGAAATATTTTTTGTTAAACAGAATCAAGCCGTACTGGAAGAAGCAATCCAGAAACAACTTTTTGCTCCAGAGGGAGATAACGATATATATAACGATAAAATGTGTTTGGATAACTGGACTTCGTATTACGAAAGCTTTGTCACACGACGAGAGCATATTCATGGAGATCGCTTAATTATTAATCATTTTCTTCGTTGGTGCGCATTCCACTGATGTCGATCAAGTATTCCACTCGATGCCGATCACTCATTCCATTTGATCCCGATCACGGATTCCAATCGATGCCGATCAAACCGGAGCGAAGCGACGCTTAAAATAAGTATAGACTTACTCCTTCTCCTTATCTAATTTTTTTGTTAAATTTTTACGCATAGAATCACCTGCCAACTCTATTCGATGCGCGTTATGCACAAGTCGATCGAGTATCGCATCACCCAAAGTGGCATCACCAATGCTCTCATGCCACAAGTTAACCGGTAATTGACTTGTAATGATGGTGGATGACTGATTATATCTATCATCCATTAATTCGAGTAAGTCACGTCGATTACAATCGGTCATAGGTGCGACACCCCAGTCATCTAAAATAAGGAGCGATGTCTTTGCCAACAGCGCCATCATTTTGATATAAGTACCATCTCCTTTGGCTATTACTATGGTTTGCAATAACTTTGGAAGACGGACATAGCGTGCACTAAATCCCTGGCGACATGCCTGATTTGCAAACGCACATCCAAGATAAGTTTTGCCTATGCCTGTTGGGCCAGTGATTAACACATTCTCTTTTCTGGAAATCCACTGACATTGAGATAGTCGATTAAGAACCATTTTTGAAAGGCCTCGTGATGATTGATAATCAACATCCTCAAGGCATGCGTCGACTATTTTAAGGTGAGCTTGTCGAAGACGGTTGGTCAACCGTCGACTGTCTCTAAGGATACACTCTCTTTCAAGCAACAAACCAAAACGCTCATCAAAGGATAGTCGATTGATATCATCCATCAATAATTGCTCCTGCAGCGCTTCTAGCATACCTTGGCAACGTAGTATTTTTAGTTGATCAAACAAAGGATGTGTTAGCATGTTGTTCTCCTTAACAGTGTTTAATGGTAGTAACCTGCGCCACGAACATTGTCATGGTGAGGTGTAATTTCAGCAGCCGTTGATTCGCTGGCAGGCAATGGCAACGGTTGCTGATCCAACCCATGTTTCAATATGGATTCGATACTTTTATAACGAAATGCCCCAATGTGTAGTGCTCGAATGGCGGCATTTTCGAGACGTTCGTTTGTATAGCGTTTGCCCATGCGCAAAATACCAAGGCATGAACGATAAGATTGTTCAGGGATTTTATGTAACTGAATGACTTCGTCGATTAATTTTGCTGTATTCACACCGATGCTTTTTGCCCATGAGTGCAACCGTTCTGGAGTCCATTCTGCATAATCTTGATGTGCACGCGGCATGTGTTCATGAATAGTGGTATGCCCGGGTTTAAACGCCCGTTTATGTAAGGCAATTCGGACACCTTTATGGAAGCATTCAATCGTTAAACGACTAATGCGCACATCGATAGTTTCCTTAAAATAACGGTATGGAACGCTGTAATGATGTTTTTCAATTGACACATGATAATCAATACTAGCTCGCGCTTTTTTCCAATCTGCATATTGATAACGTGTTGACGGAAGCGGCTTTAGAGCAGGAGTATCAACGTTTATAAATTGTGAAAAACGTGAACCGGGTAGTTGCTGAAATGGACGTTCGTTGTACGTTTTTAGCAAAGGGGCTATCGCTTCATTGATTTCAGTAACGCTAAAAAAAACACAATCTCTGAGTGGAGCCAATATCCAACGTTGAATGCCTTGTACCCCAACTTCAACTTTGGGCTTGTCTTTTGGTGTACGAACACGAGCAGGGATGATAGCAAGATTATAATGATTTGCCATTTCTTGGTATGTCGCATTGGTATCTGGATCATAGCGATGGGGCTTGGTAATACCGGCTTTCAAATTATCTGGGACAAGGCACGTCGGAACGCCATTGAAAAATTCAAATGCATGGATATGTGAGCTTATCCAGTGTCGTAAACTCTGGTCTTCAGTTGCTTCAACAAAGGTATAATTAGAAGCACCGAGAACGGCCACAAAAATTTGAGCCTGGTGAATAACCCCCGTTGCTTTATCAACCCAAGGCATAGTTAGCCCGGAGTAATCAACAAAAAGCTTATCGCCTGCATGATGAGTGACTCTCATGCTTGGTTTAAGTTTACCAATGAACCCACGATACAACTCACAAAATCGACTATATCCATAGCCCGTTGGGTTTTGACTGCGATAGTCATACCACATCAATAATAAGGTAACACCCTTACGTTTAAGCTCCTGGTTAATTTTAGTAAAGTCTGGCAACGGTCGTTGATTCTCACTTGAATCAGGTACCGGTGGGAAAAGGCAAGCATACAACTGCTCTTCATTCAGATCATTTGAAAGTGGCCAACTTAACCCGGCCATTTTTGCTTGGCGCAAATAAGCACCTACCGTGCTAGGACTAGCCCCTACGCTACGACCAATCTCTCTATGGTTACAACCATGTTCATAACGTAGTTTTAAAATCTCTCGTATTTTACGCATTGATAATTTCTCCGTTGGCATTCCAATTACTCCTTTTGCGTTGTTAAAACAAAAGGGTAACCCGGTTATCAAGCGTCGTTTTTTATGTTTTTATTTTATCCAGTTTTGATCGACATCGAATGGAATCTCTGATCGGGATCAATTGGAATCCGTGATCGGCATCGAGTGGAATCGTTGATCAAGATGGAGTGGATTATGCA
>DITM01000097.1 GCA_002422845.1 Candidatus Paracaedibacteraceae bacterium UBA6184 | reverse complement strand
CACTGCAGTCTGTCAACAGTTGCTCCCCCTAATGAACAGCGGAGCTAGCTGCATTACATTATCATACTATGGCGCAGAAAAGGTGATGCCACATTATAATGTGATGGGCGTTGCAAAAGCAGCCTTAGAAGCCAGTGTTAAGTACCTTGCATCAGATCTTGGGTCAGACAATATTCGTGTTAACGCAATTTCTGCAGGCCCCATGCGCACGTTAGCTGCAGCAGGCATTAGTGATTTCCGATATATGCTGCGTTGGAATGAAGCAAACTCTCCATTACGTCGCAACACAACTCAAGAAGATGTAGGCGGAACTGCCCTATACTTACTCAGTGATTTAGCCAGTGGTGTCACCGGAGAAGTTATTCATGTGGACAGCGGATACCATGTGGTCGGAATGAAAGCAGCAGATGCTCCTGATATTACAATTGAAAAGAGCGATACTTAATTGAAAGTTGCACCATCTATATTATCTGCAAATTGGTCGATGCTAGCTAAAACAGCCTATATGCTAGAAGACTCAGGCGCTGACTGGATTCACGTAGATGTTATGGATGGTCACTTTGTTCCAGATTTAACCATGGGTCCCAAAATGGTGGCAGACTTGCGCCATGTAACAGTCTTACCCTTAGACGTACACCTCATGGTTGAAAACCCAGAAAACTTTATTGAATCATTTGCTATCGCAGGCGCAAACCATATCTATATTCATTGTGAATTAACGCACAAAAATTTAAAGCACATTTTGCAACACATTCACAGTTTTGGATGCAAAACAGGATTAGCCATTAATCCTGAGACCCCTACAAATTTTGTAGATCCGTTCCTAGATGATATTGATCACGTATTGGTAATGAGCGTTAATCCAGGCCGAGCTGGTCAAAAGTTTATGCCTGATGTTTTATCAAAAATCACCCATTTTCAAGGGAAAGTCGCTGAGATTATCGTTGATGGCGGCATTAACGATCAAACCGCATCATTAGCGGCAGATGCTGGTGCTACAACCCTGGTTTCAGGTGCTTACATTTTTGGACACTCTAATCCAGCCAATGCAATAAAAACCTTAAAAGTCTAAATAGGCTCCTTCGCTTCGCTGCGGAGACTCTTCATTGCCCACCCTTTTTCGACGAGAACCATGGCCCTGCCTTTAAATGGATGTACAGTCGCGTGACCAAGCACGAGTAGGATCTTTTACAAACTCAACGGTGCAAAGACACCATCTAATCTAACTCTTCATCAACTTCTTGTTCTTTATTTCGAATGTAGTACGTCAAAAAGAAGCAAATCGCCAATGCAAAGATATGGATACTCAACGCTTTACTAAAGGTATCAGCAGAATAATAAATATAACCGTCTTGCATACTGCCATCCCAGAATACATCTAATAGTATCCCTATTAATTGTTGGAATACAAAGCCTCCCAGCATACACAACATGTTTACGAACCCAACGATGGATGCACTCACTGCTGACGATGCGTGTGCAAATGCAGCATTAAACTTTAACGCCTGCCCTCCCAATAGAATCCCCAATAAAAAGCATGATGCCTGTAATGCTAAAACATTAGGCAAACGGAACCAAATAATCGCAGCCATTATTGGAATTTGAGATACGGCTATAATACGAAAAATCAAACGATAATTTGTATATATTGATGCAATTAATCCAAAGGCAGGAGCTCCGAATGCAACTCCAAAATATATCATTTGAATGCATTCAGAGGCTTCAGTTCTGGACAATCCATAGGCTCGTTGAATGAACAGATTTCCCCACATATCCGCAAGTACAGATAAGGGGAGGTAGATAAAAAAAGCAAAAAAAGCAATCAGTAATATCTGGGGGGATTTTACAGCTTGCTTAAAGCCCTCTAACAAATCCTTAAAATTACGAATTCGATTTTGTTGAGCCGTATTGTTACGTAAAAATATGAAACATATCACTGCCAATCCAAATCCAATCATGGCAACTAACTGACTTGCTTCTCTCCACGTAATATGCCGCAACAGTAGCGCCATAGGTTTATTTCCGATAACACCTCCCATTGACCCCACAAATACTGTTAGCCCCGTAAAAATAGGAACTAATCGTGTTGGAAACCACATGGTAACTAGTTTAATAGCTCCAATAAAAGCTCCTGAAGACCCCATTCCAATAACAAATCTAGCGCCTAACGCAAAATAAAAATTAGATGAAAATGAAAATAGCAATGCCCCTGTTGCACACAGCGCTATCGAAAATGACATTAATCGCCGCACACCAAATCGATCTAACAACACACCGATGGGTAATTGTAATGTTGCATAGGCAAGGAAATAAATCCCTCCTAACGCACCTAATGAAGTTGCCGCAATATTTAAATCTATCGTCAAATCTTGCGCTATTACGCTGGGCATTACTTTCAGGACGCTCTGATATAGGTAAAAGAAAGCACCAATGAACCAGAACAGAAAAATCTTCATAGGAAGCCGTGGCTCTGCCTCAGTTGTGTTCATTAATGAGAATGCTAACTTATCTTTATCGTCTTCAATCATGTGAATAAACCTAAGCTATATTGTTTGTTTTAGAATTTTGAATAAGTAAGCAAACATACCATAAAAATTTATCGCACACAAAAAACATTTAATATTTCATTAAAATTGTCAAAATAATTTCAAAAATTAACCTTTTGTTAATTAATTTTAGTTAATATTTAGTTAAGTCTGATTCAGACCCGGAGGAAATCATGAAACACTTATCACATAAACTCGCAGTCAGCTTATTAGCAACTAGTGTAACTTTGTCTTCAGTTAACGCAGATCGTCCGTTATTAGAGGTACCAAGTGTTGTTTCATTTCATTCTATAACTAAGGACTCCGTTCAAAGAGCACATCAACCACGTCTCAATAGTCCACAGTCTATTATTCGAAGCTTGCGCGCTGGAGAGGCTCAATTAGAAAAAGCTTTACTTAGTGGAGCTGCCGCTCAAGATGAGGTCGTTACGTTAACAATACTCTACAATGACCTTAGAACACAATTCGATAACTTAAGCGACGAAGCCAAACAGTTAAAAATCGAAAATGCCGCATTAAAACTTGAACAAGAAGAGCACAAAGCTGAAAAAAAAAGCACGTGGGAACGTATAAAAAATTGGATATTTAAACTAGACGTCACCAAGGTTTCAACAACCGTGATAACTAGTTTAGTTACACTCATATGCACTCTTTTAGTTATAATACTGTAGCTAACACAGGCATCATAAAAAGAAGATCTTAACCGATCTTCTTTTGGTGTTTGTGCAATTGATAAATCACAAAAAGGGATAGTAATGGCGCAATAAACATCAATGCAAAAAAATCTGGCCATTGATAATGAGTTAACAAGAACCCACCCAATGTCGCAATAATCACTTTACTAAACGATGCAAACGACGCAAAGAATGTATATTGTATGGCCACAAATCGCTTTGTGACTTTAAATGCAAACAATGTATAAACACACGTTGCTGCAAAGCCACACACAAAGTTTTCAAGCACAATCGTTATCGTCATTAACGTATGATCTTTTGGATATGCAGCCTGAATCCAAAGCGTTAAAAATACTAACATTTGCAATCCCGCAGTGATTAACAAGCTGTTTTTGATTTTTAATTTATGAATCACCGTGCCTGCAATCGCCGCACCCATAGCATTTGCAAAAAAACCAAGGCTCACAGACACAGAAATCTCTTCTTTTGTAAACCCAACATTTCGTAAAAATATCCACGTAAATGTATTTAATGTGGCATCGCCAAATTTGAATAAGAATATGTACGTTAAAAATAAAGCCCACTTTGTTTTTGTAAAAAACTCTTTATACAGAACATAGATAACTCGATTAAGTTGATATGATCTAATTCGTTTTTGTGAGGTCCGTTGGGATTGAGGTTCAGGATTCATCAATACAGTAATGATCCCTTGAATTTGAACTAGCGCTAATAGTACATATACTATTGACCACCCCCATATTCCCGATGCATATAAAGCCCCTCCTCCAGATAATAAAATACCAACCCGATATCCAATCACAATCTGGCTAGATCCAAATGCCTGTTGTTCTTTGGTTAACATGGTAACTCGATACGCACCCAAGGTAATATCTTGCGTTGCGGTAAAGAAACTGACTAAAAGTACGACACCCGCCGTAATGTATAAACTTTCACTTCCTACCACCTGACTTAAAAGTACCAGGCTTCCCATTACTCCTAACTGACTGAAAATAAGCCAGCTTTTATACTGCCCCAATCGATGCAATATCGGAATTTTGAGATGATCAACCCAGTGTGCCCATAAAAATTTTATTGATAAAGGTAACGTATATATTGCAAACGAAGTAATAACAGCCTGACTTAATCCTTCTTCCAATAACCACTGATAAAATGTTGAGGTGATTAGTAAATAAGGCACACCCGCAGATATGCCAAAAAACAGCATACTAAGCACTCTTGGATGCATATAAGGTCGCACATATTGAGCTAGATTAATTGTGGGGCGCATGATGTAACGGCTGATATTGAATACGATAATAAAAGAATAGTGGAACCAACGACAACACCATGCTAACAGCAAAGAACGTTGACCACCCAAGGTACATTGCCATCACACCTGCCCATGCTCCTAAGATTGGACGCAGTATGACTTTCATTGATGAAAACAAGGCATATTGTGAGGCTGTATAGTATGTCCGACCACATAACAAAGATACATAAGAAACCAGCGCTGATGTTTTCATTCCCTCTGTAATAAATTCAGCCAACACCGATGTATATAACCAGGGCAAACTATCCCCAACTTGTGCTAACATTAATAAGCTAATATATGAGAAACAGTGCAAGATTGTCGTAATATAAACCATTCGGTTAATACCAAAAACCAACACCATATGCCCACCGATAATGCCGCCAATAATCGTACAAATTAAACCAAAGGCTTTTGCAATATTGGCAACCTCTACTTTATTAAAGCCAATATCTAAATAAAAAATTGTGGAAATTCCTTCTATCAAGAAATCCCCCATCCCATACAATAAGATAAACAGAGTAATCAACTTCCAATCAAGCGGATGTTTCTGCACAAAATCTTTAAATGGTTGAATCAAACGTGTTCGAAACCATGCGTTAAAATCACCTTTTGCAAGAACTTCAGGCTCATGATCATGGATGTCCGGCTCCTCCACTAACAACGTAGCAATAATTGTTACGATGAAAATCATTGGGACAATCAGATATGTTAGATTCCACCCCCAAGATGCGGCTAATAACAATGCCCCTGCTCCAGCAACCAACTTCGCCAATCGATACCCTAAACCACCCACAACCGCAGCAATACTATTTAATTCGGGGGTCATAATCTCAACACGATATGCATTCAATGCTGTATGATTAAACGCTGACGCAAATGAAATACAAATTAATATTCCGATTGTAACGGTAAGGTGATGCGTTCCAAAAACTTGCCCCATCAACAGAAAACCAGCTAACATCACAACCTGAGATACCAACGACCAAGATCGTCTTCGACCCAACCATTGATGTAAAAACGGAATTTTGAATTGATCAACGATGGGACCAAAAAAGATTTTAGCAATATACGGAAAACTTGTAATATTTAGCAAAGCAACAAGATGCAGAGGAGTTCCCTCCTCCCACATCCAAACTTTAAAGGTATCCACACCCAAAGATACTGGCAAGCCGGTTGAAATGGCGAGAAAAAATATCCCCACCATTTTCGGATTTACATATAACAACCAGTACCTTCGGAATGTTTCAAACAACCAACTTAACCTTCTTTTTGACGACCCGCACGTTTGCGTTCATTTGGATCCAAATGAAGTTTACGCAAGCGAATTGATTTTGGTGTTACCTCTAACAATTCGTCATCTTGAATATACGCCATTGCATCTTCTAATGTCATTTTACGTGGAGGCGTTAATTTAATCATTTCGTCTTTACCCGCAGCACGTACGTTAGTCAGCTGCTTACCTTTTAAGACGTTAACATCCAAATCATTGTCACGGTTATGTTCCCCAATAATCATACCTTCGTATACCTTGTCGCCAGGGTTAACAAACATTTGCCCACGGTCATCCAAGCCAAACAATGCATATGCAACTGCTTCACCCAAACCATTTGACATCAATACACCGTTACGACGTCCTTCGACAGATCCTTTGAAAGGTTCGTAACCTTTAAACAAACGGTTCATCATACCAGTACCACGTGTATCCGTTAAGAATTCGCTATGGTAACCAATTAGCCCACGTGAAGGCACGTGAAAAATGATACGAACTTTACCACCACCAGATGGGCGCATATCAACCATTTCACCCTTACGAATGCTCATTTTTTCAACAACTGTACCCGAAAATTCTTGATCTACGTCTACAACTACTTCTTCAATAGGCTCTAATCGTTGACCCTTATCATCTGTACGATATACAACGCGTGGGCGGCTAATGGATAATTCAAAGCCTTCACGACGCATAGTTTCAATCAATACACCCAATTGCAATTCACCACGACCTGCAACTTCGAATGAGTCTTTATCGTCTGATTGAGTAATGCGCAAAGCGATGTTGCCTTGACCTTCTTTCATCAAACGATCACCAATCACACGTGACGTTACCTTTGAACCTTCTTGACCGGCTAACGGTGAGTTGTTCACCGAAAACGTCATGCTTAAAGTTGGTGGATCAATCGGCTGAGCTTTTAATGGAGTTTCATTTTCTGGTGTGCACAATGTATGTGTCACAGTTGATTCAGACAATCCCGCAATAATACAAATGTCACCTGCAACGACTTCTTCAACAGGAACGCGCTTTAAGCCACGGAATGCAAAAATCTTTGAAATTCGACCCGCTTCAACCAGCTGACCTTCTAAGTTTAAAGCTTTAATAGACATATTTAACTTTGCAACACCTGAATGAATGCGCCCTGTTAATAAACGACCCACATAAGGATCGTGTTCCAAAATAGTTACAACCATTTTGAAAGGTTCGTCTTTATTGCCTTGTGCCACGGGAACGCGACTCACAATGCTTTTAAACATTGGATTTAAATCTTTACGCGCACCTTCTAATTCTTCATCCGCCCAACCACTGCGACCAGATGCGTATAGAATTGGAAAATCTAACTGTTCGGGTGTCGCATCTAAAGCCAAGAACAAGTCGAAAACTTCATCTAACACCTCATCTGCACGCGCATCATGACGGTCGATCTTGTTGATTACAACAATGGGTTTTAACCCTAATTTTAATGCCTTGGATAGAACGAATTTTGTTTGTGGCAATGGGCCTTCAGCCGCGTCAACCAAAACGATCGCACCGTCAACCATACCTAAAATACGTTCAACTTCGCCACCGAAATCCGCGTGTCCGGGAGTATCAACGATATTGATACGATGCCCTTCCCAATCAATCGATGTACATTTAGCAAGAATCGTAATACCACGTTCTTTTTCTAAATCATTTGAATCCATCGCGCGTTCAGTAACTTTTTCATTTTCACGGAACTGTCCGCTTTGTCCTAATAACGCGTCTACGAGTGTTGTTTTGCCATGGTCAACGTGAGCAATAATGGCAATATTACGAATATCTTGCATAATTTTCCTTTAGTGTCTTTTTGTATAAGGGTTAATTTTATCAGCCTATCTTATATCAGAATTTGACATTTTTTTAAAGCACTATGATAGTAGGTAATTATTATTAATATATGGTTAATGATCTATAGTGTTCAGCTCAATATAAAGATATCTTTATTTGAAAATCCTGCGAAAAATGTGCCGCCTAAATAAGTAGCCTCGTAGGTGTGATGTGAATTAACCATGGAGATTGTAATGAAAGCAAAACTATCATTAACATGTGTCGTGTTGAGTAATTTACTAACTTTGGAAGCAGTGTTTGGTGCAGGGAAAGTTCCGACACCTCTGCAAGCTCGTAATGATGGGGTACGCGAAGAAACAAATTATAAGATGGAAGAAACATACAAAAAAATCGACCAAACAAAACAAGAGGGGCAGGATGAATTCAGTAAAGTTAATAACTTTCACATTAATTTTTTACGTGAGTTGCAATCTAATCAAGCCTTATGTATTGATGTAACAAAAATCCAAGATCCTGTTGGGCTCGGTCAATGGCAATTAAAATTAGTGAAGCCAGAAGTTTTCTTGAACGTTATGCGGCATATATACGATCTTGTGAGAGTGGTAATGATATAAAGAAGGCGGTAAAAGAATATGCAGAAAGAAATTATGCTATTTTACAAACAATATTATCTGATCCCGAACAAAATAGTGCTTTAAATATTCGTATCGAGTATCAAGAGTTCTCAGTTCCAGGATCAACAACTAAATATCCTAAGTTTTGTGGCTTTGCTATACGCGAATGAAATCATAATGCTCAAAAAAAGGGGAATAGCCTCCCCCTTTTTTTATTACCATCAACATATCAAGCTTATTGATTTTGATGGTATTGCAGAGAGATTATTCATTATGTATTGCTTTAAACTCATCCATTAATTGATTTGCATCCTCCCAATGTCCTTTAATAAACGGAGTTATATCAGTATGATCATACCTTTTAGAAAATGCAGTTAGTTTTTCTTGCTGTTGCTTAAGAGTCCCGGCGGGGTCATCAGTTATTATTTGTGGAGATAATAGCATTACTTGTACCAGCTGTTCCAACAATTCAACACGGCTCCAAAATAAATGAGATAAAAACGCAGCATCTTGCTCTTTACTATAGCCATTTCCAGGGGTACAGTCTCCTATTAATATTATATAAATTAGTCTAACATTCCAGATATCGCGAATGCAATCTAACTCAGACTCACAAAATACATTAAAATCATTCGAACTTAAAACTTCTGATATTTCAGCTTTAGTTAGACGACGTAACACAGAAGGTTTTGACTCCTCAGGATTAATAACAACACCACGTTCATTAATGACTACGTCATCTGAACGGCCTGCTAACTGTGAAAAATCGGGGTCGAAATACTCGAGTCCGCCATAAGTTGATGATAACAATGCCGCCGTCAGAAGTAGTTTTTTTAACATGGATTTATTCCTGATTATTGTTTATTTCCTCAATTAGGATCTAACGAAATTGTTAAAAAAGGGTTAAGTTTGTTACGCGATAAAAACTAAAACATTCTCATTATTATAAAAAACTAGCATGAAGGGTTTATTAACTATTTTATAGAATAATAACCTTAAGTTCGCAAAGGCGATGGGGGATGAATATCACTTCAACAGGAAAATATTCACTTAAGCTTAAGCCAATTGTCCCAACGTCGCCAACGAATTTAGACGCGCCTGCTCAATGAAGGCTTTCTGCGCTGCCGCAACAGTTGCATCTTGACCTTTCCACGTTGTAAGAGCCTTTCGCTGCAATGCTCGTCCATATGAAAAAGTCAAAACCCAAGGCAAATCAACTGTCTGATTCATCAGCGCCAAATGTTTAATGGCAAAATCATCTCGTTGCCCACCCGACAGAAAAACAACTCCAGGAATCTCAGCGGGAACAGTATCCTTAAAACATTCCAATGTCTTTTGCGCCACAATTTCTGCAGCCGCTTGCTCAGGGCACATCAGTCCAGCAATCACCATATTGGGCTTTAACAATATGCCGTCTAAAAATACACCCTTCTGATTTAATGCATCAAACAAAGCCTTCAACACATCACGGGTTACTTGATTTGAAACATCGATGGTCTGCGTGCCATCCATCAAAACTTCAGGTTCAACAATAGGCACAATATCGTGCTGCTGACATATTAATGCGTATTCAGCCAATGCTTCCACATTTGCACGAATAGCCTCTATCGTGGGCTTTCCTTGCAATGAATCTATATGAATAACTGCTCGCCATTTTGCAAACGTTGCATGATGTTTTTTGTATTGATCCAAACGCTCTCCCAAGCCTTCAAGTCCCTGAGTGATCGTCTCTATCGAATCAGCATTAAAGGGGGCAACGCCTAGATCTACTTTAATACCAGATAAAACGCCTTTTTCTTTCAACGCCGCAGAAAACTCTTTTCCCTGACTATTCAACTGGTTAATTGTTTCATCTTGCATAATCACACCAGAAATATAAGCCTCAATCCCGGGCGCAGTAAATAGCATTTCGCGATATCGACGGCGATTTTCAGCCGAATTTTCAATATGCAAAACTTCAAATTTTTTACCGATATTCGATGGCGTCTCATCAGCTGCAAGAATACCTTTTCCTTTGGATAAAATAGCGCTAATCGTAGCTGTTAATATATTCTTATTCATGTTTTTTATCTCCGATTTTTGCAAGTTCTTTTGCTTTTGACTGTATCATTCCAGGCACTATTGTTTTCAGGATATCATCGTCAAATACCGCAGGTAATACTGGATAGATAAACACTTTCGCCTTACCTGGCTGGATGAAGAATTTATGAGGCCTCCAATATAATCCCGCATTATGCGCCACACATAAGATAGGGGCTTTTGTATGCTTATGAATTAAATAAATACCCTTTTGGAAGTCACCCGGCTGACCCGGTTGATTGCGAGTACCCTCTGGAAAAATACACACAGGACGCTGCTCGTCTTTTAATCGTTGATCTATATTACGCAACAAGGCTTTAAACGAACTCGCTGCATTTTTGCGGTCAATCGCAATCATCCCAGTACGAATTAAGAACCACCCAAATAAGGGAACACTTAAAAGCTCTTTCTTCAAAATCATAACGGGATTTTTAAAAATTGTAAAAAACACTAATGTTTCCCAGGCAGACTGATGATTGGACACAATCAAGAATGTATTATCTTTTGGGATATTTTCCAAACCTTCAATCTCAACCCCCAACCCAGCAACATATTTCAATAAAAACCGAGTATACCCTGCAAATAGTCTAGGAACAAACAAAGGCCGCTTAATGATCAACGTCGGAAGCAGAAACACCCCCATCAGAAGGGTTCCTGTATACAGGATCACATGAAAACAAAAAGATCGAATAACTATCATGAGCACACCGAATTATTATATTTTTTCTTTAAACAACTTAAAACGGTCATCGGAACTATGAATTGTACAATAGCCATCATTAATGCTGGAATTCCCAGCACAACATACCCCCACGTAACCCAAGACAATTCCTGCCTTAGATACAAACTATCTCCCATACATACCGCACCAATAGCAATATATATGCAAAAATTTAAAGCTAAAGATAACACAAATGATTTTATTAAAATGACAGCTGCATATTTCTGAAAAATTTTGGAAACAAAATAATTAGGCGCTCCCAACAAATTAAACAATTCGATAGTACGTTTATGAGTTTGAACTTCTGCATACATTATAAACGCTATAATTGCGCACATTGCACAAATCATAATCATCCCAAAGCTTAACGAAACTATTTCAACCATCTTACCCATGGCTAATGCTTCTGGAGAAGTCAATACAGGCTTAATCAGCTCTGTATGGGGAATAATCTTTTGCAATCCATCCAATAATTTATCGGCATCAAACGTTGAAACTTTATCTTTTGATATCACAAAATCAATCAAAATAGGTGCATCTGTTGATGACAACCCCATTTGAAACATCATTTTTTGAACATAGCTTTTTTCAAGAATTTCTATCACTTCAATTTCAGATTGATGTTTCAACATATGGATAACATCCGGCAATTGAGTTCCTGAATTGTGTGGCATTTCAAGTGTAAACGTTGCTTGAACCGCGCTATTCCAATCTTGGATATATCGATTAACACCCACACTTACAAGCAATGACAGACTTGTAACAAACAGCATCAACCCCAGGACAATACTAATCCAGACATCGGATCCAAAGGGAATATCAAAACGTCGTTGTTTCATCATCTTAAATGTTCCACATCTGATCCAATAATAATGTTCCGTGATATGGGCGTTGAAGGTTGCGGACTTACACTCGGAGAAACCCCACCAGAATATCGCTTACTTGCCTTATCATTCAGCTGAATTTTTTTATCTTTAATTAACAATTCTGGGTACGGATACGATGCCGCTAACCCTCGATCATGGGTTGCAAAAATTACAGTAGTACCCCGTTTATGTAACTCTTCAAACAAGTGAAGAATGCGAATAGCATTTTCTTTATCCACGTTTCCCGTAGGCTCATCTGCCAACAGAAACATCGGACGATTAATCACTGCCCGCGCAATCGCAGCACGTTGTTTTTGCCCGCCCGACAATACATCTGGATAATGATTGATATACCGAGCCAACCCCACCCAGCTGAGCATTTCACTGGCATTGTATAAGGCTTGCGATCGATTTAATCCACGAATGCGCAACGGCAACGCAACATTCTCAATCAACGTTAAATGATTCAACATATAACAATCTTGAAACACCATACCTATCTTTTGACGCAAATATGGAATCTGCCGTTGCGATATACTTAGCGAATCCTGGCCAAGGACAGAAACATTACCTTGAGTCGGCATAACATCCATATAGATAAGCTTAAGCAAGGATGTTTTACCCGAACCACTGGATCCAGTTAAAAAATAAAATGTGCCCGAGTTAAACTTTAAGTTTAAATCCCAAAACACATCTTCATCTGTTTTATATGAGAGTGATACTCGATCAAAAATAACTAACGGTTTTTTTTGCACAACGTGACTCTGAATTCTTTAATTAATAGGATGCCCATATATATATCATATGTCCAGATTTTTCTAAACGAATATATAGACAATCTTAACAGGAAAGTTCTGAAAGATTTATATTTTCTTTCTACTTCAGTGAAATTTTGGATCTATTTCCACAACCTGCGGCTGCCTCCGATAACTTCGCCCCTCCATATTTCAACACATATTCAAAGAAGCAGTCCCTACGTTTATGGAACTCAAGAGCACTTTGAGCGCCAATCAGCACCGTGACGCCGCATCCAATGTTTTGATAAAATTGAAGATTTCTAGATATAGGCAGATTGTTGTTTGAAAAATGTGTCTGACCACATCGGATCTATAGCTGAATTCTTATAATCTGGGTATGCGTCACTCGGTCGCTAATGTACACTTTAGTACATGTCTCGCCTCGTTCCTGTACCCAAATTAAATTAATCTAGCTATAACTTAACGGATGCAACCGCAGGTTGCCCTTTTNNGCCTCGTGCCCCGATGGGGCCCTCCGTGAATGACCCACTTTGCTGGCGGCCCTCCGCCGAAAAACCTGCTCCCGGTTTTACCCACCACAACATACAGCTTCTCCATTTTCTCTAAAAGATTAACCTTTTAAGGATTGATGGGGCATCTGTTCTTGACAGAACAGTCCCCTTCGACTAAGGTTCAGCTTATACGTTGTGAATCACTCAGCCCAAAGTAAGCTATACGCACAGACCACACAGTCCGTGAACTAACCAGCATCTTTAAGTTATCAGATGATAGTTAACAGAAGCTGAACAAACGAAAGATTTTAGTGATTATTCACCTCGGAAAATTACCCTTAAAGAAAAAAACCTATTATTTTTTAACAAATCATATTATGCTGCAGCAAATTTAAAGATGCATTTAGGATTATTAATGAAAAATCAACTTACTTCAAAAGAACTATTCGATTTAATTTACAAAACGTTAGACGACCACAAAGCAGAAGATCTAACAATCATTGACTTATCAGACAAAACATCTCTTGCTGACAGCATGGTCATAGCATCAGCACGATCCAGCCGACATCTAATGTCATTAGCTGAGCATTTGTATTTGACTCTTAAAGGTGAAGTCCCCATTAAAATTGAAGGCAAAGATGGCAGTACGTGGATTGTCGTTGATACATTTTTTGTGATTGTTCACTTGTTTACAAAAGAAACTCGCGAACTGTATAACCTTGAAAAATTATGGAATACCCCTTCTTTTTTTAAAGAATCAAAATCGTTATAGACACCTTACCGTCTTTTTGATATAAACACATTGGTCTTTGGGCGCATAGCTCAGTTGGTAGAGCGGCTGACTCTTAATCAGTAGGTCACAGGTTCGAATCCTGTTGCGCCCACCAAAGATTTCAATAGAGATTAAGTCTTTTGATAAAGGCATGCACCTCATTCCTTAACGTTATCTAACGCTCACAAAAGATGTGTCGACCTAGAGTTTTACTCATCCACTTTTTCAAAAACAACTTCAATCGATCCCGGCTCTAACGAATTAAATTCATCTAAATGAATATGAGCTCCATGAGCCTTACTTTCACTAAGGGCAGTTAAACAATTTACTAAAGGTTTAATACCTTCAACATTTGCTTTTATCAACACCGCATTATTTGAAAGTATTACTTCTATTTTAAACCCATCAAACCATTCAAATTTCATTTCTACTCCTTTATGTTTTTAAGTTCTTCAACAAGCTTTATTGCATCGTCAAATCCCAACTCAGCTGCTTTTATAATATACTGATATCCTTGATCAAAGTCTTTATCAACGCCCTCACCCTTCCAGTGCATTACACCTAAATTATAGAACGCCCTTGCATCATTATGCTCAGCGGCTCATTTGTAATACATTAAAGCTTTTTCAAAGTCCTTCTCAACACCCTCACCATAATGATACATCCATCCTATAAAACATTCTGCGTCCGCATGATGATGCTCGGCAGCCTTTATCATATATTCAGCCCCTATCTTTGAATTTTTCTCTACTCCATCACCATAAAAATTATGGGGCTGTACCAGATA
>DITM01000033.1 GCA_002422845.1 Candidatus Paracaedibacteraceae bacterium UBA6184 | reverse complement strand
ATGGCTGCTCTTGTTGGAACAGTAACAAACGCAAAATTTAATGTTTTCGTTTTTTATGTTGGTTCTGACGGAACACCCCATAGCGCAATGGGTACAGAGGGAGCGACTTTAGGTGCGGTAGTTTTTCCTGAAATACCCGCTGATCATGCAGTGATAGGATTCGTTATCGTAAACCCAACTGGAACAGGAAATTTCGTAGGAGGCACAACAGCATTGGATGATGCCACAGTTGTTCCAAATGCAGTTTACGTAAACACCCCATATCCTTTTAATCCTAATATCTTGAGTCTTTAAGACAATTAAGAAATCGCCTTGTCTTTTAAATAAAAATTTATGACACCAAAAGCATTAAATTCTCTTATAAATCTATATTGTTTTGGGAGCGCATCATCATCAGGAGATGCTCAATTTTCTCATGCAGATAAGTTGATATTAATCAATGCTTTTAAGGATGTTTTTTCTGGAAGGATTTCAAAAGCAGATGAGGATTATTTTGGAATGATTTTTACAGATGATTTAATTGCCGGTCAAAGAAGATATCAATTACCGGATGAAACTTTAAATAGTATTAAAGGATTTGAGGCCAGATTAAATGGTGCTGATTGGCAATGGCTCCGTGAATTTGACCTTAACAGCATGAAAAAGCCTACTGATGAGGCTAGCATATTGGCGACTTTCTCAGGAGCAAAACCAATGTTTGAATTGTTTGACCGCTCGTTAACTATCTATTCCGATAGCGCGATTATTGATGTTACCGGTGGCTTAAAAGTTTGGGCGATAGTTTATCCGGCCGATATTACAGACTTAACATCAGAAATTGACATGTCAGTTAATCCAACAAATATCTCTCATGGATTTCCACGACCATTTCATGAGTTATTGGCTCGTCGTGTATCGATTGCTTGGAAGACTGGGCAAGATAGACCAAAAACATTGAATGAAAAAGAGTTGATGTTTAATAGTGATTTTGAATCAGCCATAAATGATATTAAAGGAGCAAATTCAGATCGTTCTATTATTCAATCCGTACCTCAAGACAACGGAGAAAATTATTAAGTAATTAAATTTAATTTAAAAAAATATGCCAATAGTAACAGCAGACATTAAAATATACCTCTCAGGAGGAGCAGCTAACGCAGATCCAAATGCCGCATTAGGCGGATTAATTTCATCTGTTGAATTAGTAGATAACACTCTACATAATCTTTTTGATAAAGTGACTGGAGCAGAGGCGCTTGTGGGAGATACTGAATATAGAGCGATTTTTATAAAAAATACTCACGCCACATTAACTTTTGAGGGTGCTAAGGTTTTTATAAATTCCAATACTCCAAGCACTGATACTTCAATACAAATCGCTTTAGCAGATGAAGCAATTGGAGTTGATACGATTGAGACGATTGCTAATGAAAGTACTGCGCCCAGTGGTCCGGTTTTTTCTTTAGCTGATGGAATGGCGAATGCATTATCTATTGGAGATTTGGACCCGGGAGAAATGAAAGCTATTTGGGTTAAATGGATTGTGGGTGCCGAATCGGTAGCGGTTTTAGACGCTGCCACAATTGAAGTATTTGGAGACACCAACTATTAGATAAAAAAATATGATTGGAAATTATTCTATAGGGGACGCTCCGATTGGAGATAATGGTTCCAGAAAATTGCGAGTAGTGATTGATTTTATAATAAAGCGTTCAGTCCAAGGAAGAATATTTATCTCCACAACATTAAAAAGGAATGTTCAAAATACTATATCTAAAAATATTACCATTAAAAGAAATGTTCAAAATATAGTAGCAAAAACAATTTTAATGATTAGAAATGTCCAAAATACCGTTACGATTTCGAGAACGCTAAAAAGAAATGTTCAAAACACTGTGACGAAAACTGTAATCATTAAGCGAAATATCGCTAACATTGTTACAAAAACAATAACGCTAAAAAGGGATATAAAGATAATAGTAATCAGAACGATTACTCTTATCAGAAAGATAAAGAATTGGATTCCAGAGCCACGACCGACATCAAATTGGAGTAAAGCTATTAGACCTACTCCCAATATGAGCAGAGAAGCTCGTCCGACGTCAAGTTGGGATAAAACACCAAGACCATAATTTAAAAAATATGAAATTTACAAATCTAGCTAAAACAGAATTAGCCTCTCAACTCCTTTCCTCTGGGAATACTTTTAATGTAGTCGCTGGTAAAGGAGCAAAATTTCCAGCTATTGGAGACACTAATTTATTTATGGGGATGATTTGGGGGAGTTCATTTGCTACGCCTTTCGATGATCCGGATTATGAAATAGTAGTTGGTTATCGCTCCGCTACTGACCAAATTACAGTCGCTAGGGCTCAAGAAAATACAGTCGCTAAGCAGTGGGAGATTGGTGATAATTTTATGTTGACTTCTACTGCCGGGACTTTTGGTAGATACGAAACGCATGAATTAACAGCTAAAACAGCTGTAGTTGACGCTGACGAATTTAGAATATGGGACAGTGTTACAAGTTTGTTTAAGAAGATTACTTTTGCTAATTTGAAGGCTACATTAAAAAGTTATTTTGATACTCTGTATCCTCCTAATGACGGGTGGGTACCAGCTATGGGAACTTGGTCTGCTTCTGACGGAAATACTATATCAATCGCAGGTTTAGATTTGACTGGAACTTTGCAAAAAGGAGATAAAATTAAATTAACTAATAATTCATCGGTAAAATATTATTACATAACAACAACCCCAGTATTTTCGACTAATACCACCTTTGATGTTACTGGTGAGTCAGTATTGGTAGCTGGTGCTATTGCCTCTCCTTATTATTCAAAAATATTAAATCCGCAAGGGATGATAGATGGAACAATTAACTACAAATGTTCTGTGTATAGATCTGGCCAATTAAATATAGCTCAAAATGTTGACGCAAGAATAACATATAACGCCGAAACATTCGATACTGGCAATAACTTTGACGCCGTAACTAACAATGTATTTTTCGCCCCTATATCTGGATATTACAACGTAAATGTTGTCGTATTTTGGCTAACTCTGCTTACCGGAGAAAATATTACACTTTCAATTAAAGTTGATGGAGCTACCGCATTATCAAAAGCTATCAATATTGCAGCCACCACATACGGGCTAGACACCAGTCTCGGAGGTTTAGTGTATTTAACAAAAGGCCAATATATCGAAGTAACGACGAAACACGACGGCGCCCACGCTACCGCAGACATTGAATTTTCAAGATTGATGATAAGTTTTGTAAGTGTTTAACATTACATTTAATATCTATGAAAATATTCAATCTAAAACATAAATAAATTTCAATGAACTACAATCAATTCTACAACGGACATAATTCAGGGAAAAAAGAATGC
>DITM01000038.1 GCA_002422845.1 Candidatus Paracaedibacteraceae bacterium UBA6184 | reverse complement strand
GCTAAAAATCTGGCCTAAAGTGGGTTGATTGTTATGTCAACGCATGGCCTCCATGCGACATATGCATACACTTACACCGTTGATCGATGAAGATATATCAAAAGATTCTTTAGTAATATAATCAACTTGCAAAACGGTTTAAAAGACGTTAATTTAGTAACCAGTTAAGTGACTGCTTTTCGCGAGATTTATCAGTTATTGCGATGAGTCACACAACCGGCCGTTTATGTGACGCTAATGGGTGGACGGCTGAATATGCTGGTTAGCTGTGTGCATGTTGCAATGATTATTTTCTAGTGCAGTCGACTTCTGAAGTCAGAGCATAGGACTCCTGAAAATGACATCGATACCACATCTCCCGACAGTCGCATGATGATGCAAATTGTTGGGGCATTTGCTGATTTTGAACGAGCCATGCTACGTGAACGTACACGCAATGGTTTAAATTCTGCTAAACGTTAATCCAGCAAAATTTCCGCGCTTGCTTGCCCGTAAAAAAGCCATTTAGTTTTTCAATTCTTATGGGCGTAACCGGCATTGCACGCCCAGGTTGAGTTGATTTACAGTAAGTTATGTTAAAATAAAGATCGGTTAGCTCCAAAAAAGATGAGATCAATGGGTGCCATGAACAAAATCCGTAGTCGCTACCAGTAAATCCTGCTGTACATTATCGCCATTTAAATGGTTCACTAAACTACTCATGCAAAGTCATCATTAATAAACACCATCTCAATGCGGCTCATTAATTCCAGCTTCTTTTCAGATTTATTTGCATTTTATTCCAACACAATTCGCTATAAATCAACTCAATCTGGGCGTGCAATGCCGGTTACGCCCAATTCTTATTGCGGGACTTTACACAAAATTAGTCATCAAAAAATTGATTATTACAGTATTGAAAATTTTTGCTGATATCGACTTTGGAAAGTCACAAAACTAGCAACGAGGTGTGCCGCTTATTTGCGAATCCAGCTATAGAAAAATTCATTTTTATAGACATGTCATTGCATTCAATCGACATACCGATTAAAATGACTACAAATTCCATTTCCTGCAAAATAAGAAACCAGAGTGAATATAAAATCAGAATACATTGATACACTGAATAACAGCCGTTCTTTTTATCATAAAATTGGCATGCAACGCACCGATTTTGATTTGTTATTACTAGGATTTATCCTCGATATTCCAAAGTCCTTATCAAAAGAAGAACGATTGTTTGCTATATTGTATGCTGAAAAACATCATATAGATGCTAAAGACGTGGGCGAGTTATTGGAGTACAGCAAGGCTAATTGTAAAAAATACGGTCAAATATTTCTGAATAAAGCAACTATCGCCTTGACAAATGCCAGAACTGCACCGCCACAACCAACGTTGCCACCGGATATGCAAAGCACGTTACTTTTTCTTACAATGAAATCTCCCAAAAAAGGACGAAATAATAAAACAGAATACGAAGATAACGTTACCATCAGTTTGAAGATGGAAGAAGGCAGCAATCCACTCGAGGAAAACCGAATTGTGGAACATGCTCAACGTCGCATAGATTTGTTTTTTTATCTTCTTATTGCATATTATAAAACCGGATTAAAGGTTGATATTGCTGAAACGATAACGCAACATGGCATGGGTACAAAGAAAGATAATACGAATGGGTGTCATAGCGCATTACTAACCAGCCTCCTGGATGCAGAGTGCGCCAAGCCATCTCACCTGTATGATACACGTCAAAAACCTGACGCAATGATATGTAGAAGCGGCTTGCTGGATAATACCCATTTTTATAATTCACTGAATTCAACTGTTGAATTGCACAAAGCAGTTAATTATTTTGAAACGCATCATCTGGAAGGCAAAAAAACTGATAATAAAATGCGGAAAAAATCACTCATTTTTTTAAATGAAGTGTCTCAGGGCGCCATCACACCAATTACAGGTATGCTTAAGTTTCTTGTGTCATTAAAAGAACATTTTGATGAGCGCGAATCACTTTATTTGAGTAACATGGAATTGCCTACTTCGCCAATAGCGTCTCGATCCTTGATTTTAAACAGTGAAAAGAAAGGCAGCTTCAAAGAGACCTGGCATGAAAACATTGGCTACGAACCCACATTAAACGATGATTACGTAAACACTATCTTGATGCCAACAGAAGCGGACAAAGACCGTCTTAAAAAACAAAGCGACGAATCCAGCGAAGCATATATTGAACGGTTTAGCATTGACCAGAACCATATTTATGAGGGCTGTTATGCAAGGATCAAGCAGGACATGAATATTCCGTTGAAAAAAGAAGTCCGTGTATCCAGACAAGGGATGTTTGCTGAGTCTGGCAGACAATCCTCAAATGGGTCAATGAATAATGAGCATGAAAATTTAACGCTCAAAAAAGCCCCCGTGGGTTAGGTGATCCGTGTATTATGGGTGCTAACGTACATATGGAGTGTAATAATTTTAAACCGCCACATTATCTTGCCGATTAAGTATTCAAAATAGCCAAGCCAGTGGACTGATTCAAGATCAACCAACGTTCGCTTTCCACCTGCAAAGACGAACTCACCTCGGCTTGCCAATGTTACGATGACGCCATTAAATTGCGCAATACATTGATGAATATGTATTATTAACGTAAACCACCGATTTTCCAAAAACCAGTGATTTGCGAATAAAGTTCACAAATCTAGAAGGAATGCGAGCGGTGGATAGTTTTGAACTATTGGTAGTAACAGCCAATAGGCTAAATAATTTGGCTGATGGCGGCAATTTAATTTGGCCGGTTACAGGTTAAGCCATACGACCCCTAGTCGCTGGAACATCGCATTTTCATTGATTGTATATCATTAGCTCATATGTTATTATTCAACAATACATAAATATTTTAAAAAAATATCCAATTAAAATGATGACAAATTACTGCCAACAAAATAACAATTTTTCAATTGCAGATATATGTGCAAGGGAATTACACGGCCGTAATTTATCATTAATTTCCCTTTCTCTCGTGGTGATTATTCCTCTCTGTTAGCCCTGAAGCGGTCAGTATTCGGTTATTCGCGCTTCTTCAGGGATTCGCGAATAGCGGATAACCAATGATGCATAAACTGACTTTATCAGGAGAGAATAATGCCAACATCAACACAAGATAATACGTCCAAACCAAAATCAACCATGACTTGGCTGCAGGCCATGTTTGCAGGCAGTGTTACGGGCATGGTTGAGGTGTGTACAACTGGCCAAATATTATGGTCTTTGAAAACACAGGTTGAACAAGGTGAACCTGTTACCTTTAATCGGCGAATATTGTATCGTGGAATGCCGTTGAATTTCTTAAGCATGATCCCTGGCACGGCATTACAGGTGGGATTGAATCAGGGTATTAAAGACAGGTTCATGGGCGGTGAACCAGAGTCCTATTATCAACAATTTGCATGCAGCTTCTCGTCGGGTGCGGTTGCTGCAGTGGTCGCAAGCCCTACAGAAATGGTAATGACCCATTTAAAGCAATATACAAATAAACTCAAGGCGCCTATACAATTTATTCAACAATATGGAGTAAGGTCATTATATACTGGCTTTTTGGGGACAGTATGTCGTGATGGCACTTTTACAAGCGCGCTGTTTGCTCTTACCCCGATTTTGCAGCATCAGTTCAAAAAATATTGTGATGATGACAGAAAAACATTGATTCCAGCAGCAGTAACTGCAGGCATTATAGTGACTCCACCATCCCAAGTGTTTGATACAATTAAAGGTGAGCAACAAAAATATACTGACAAACGAGCCTCTTGCAAAATTGCAAACGATTTGACCACATAACGATGTGATCGCTTTTTAAAAATTAATTTTTTCCCGTCAGGGGTCGAGTATATAGTTTTTGTTCATTTTAACACCTAAAAATATCATTTTTAAACAAAGAAGACCCGTCTTCCTAAAAAATAGCCCTGTTTTTTAAACCCTTTAGCAAATCTATGTAACAAAACGCATCAGTTGGTCTACTGTTAACGCTAAGATGCCAAACATTAGGTGCGCCATGATTTTACTATGTCCCCGCACCCGAATGCACAAACCTCCGAACTCATCTTTAAGCCTTGCGTTAACCCTTTCCGCGGTTGAGCGCTCTTTATAGCGCTCTGCTTCATGCGGTGCAAACTGCCGTTCATCTTTCGGGCTTCGGTGGTTAAAATCAATCAATGGCACATGCCCTTGTTGAAGACTGTATTCGCGGATGATCTCTGCATCATATGCTGCATCCATAAGGTCATAAAGATTTGTCACACGTTCATGCGTCATGGTTGCTAGGGGTAGCGCCACTTGGCTATCATGCACAGAGGCTGATGTCAGTATACAGCTAATTGGGATTTGTCCATCCGCTGTGTCAATGTGTAATTTGTAGCCCTTCCACGAGACAAGGTAACCCTTGGCATTCTTCTTAGAACCAACGTCACATGCTTTAGGGAGATCGGCAAGCATTTCGTCTAGACTCATGCTCAGCTGACGTTCCAATCGTTTTTCTTCTTTAGGTGTCGGTGGCGTTCCTTTCTTTGGGCGGCCGCGCTTACGCTTTGGCTTATCGGTCGCTTTATCCTTTGGAGGTTTGGACACTTTTTCACGAGCTTCAATAGCCGTAGCATCTCTCGAAATATGTCCAATGAGCCGGTCTGATTGAAATGCAACCACCAGTGCTTCATGGGCTTTTGTTGGAAGTTCAACGCGTGCAAACTCAGCAAAAGCACGGGAGAACGTCCATTCTTCCGGAACATCGCGTGATTTTTCCCATCCACAAATACGGCGTAGGCGAACATCAGTTTGCAATTGATCTAACAACTGCCTGGTGGTTGTGTGCCCGTAAATGGCTTTTGCAATAAAAGCTCGTGCCATAGGTAAGCGATCTTCGGGAGGTCTACCTACACCAACATGGGGTGCAACAAAGTCTTCAATACGGATGACTTCAAGTGCCGTAATCAATTGCTGCTGCTTATTTGTTAATAAACCCACTTCCTCTTCAATTGGAGAAAGCAAAAAATCCTTGATTCGACCCCAATAGCTTGATAGCCTCTCTCTGGTGCTGTGCATCTTGCAACATCCTTTGTTATTCTTTGACCCGACTCGCTGTCGCAAGTGAATTTGATCATAAAATACAAAGGTTGTCGATCTTTTTTTTTGAAGATTCAGCACCTCATAAAATCATGCGCTTCTACGAATTTTGCAAGAGGCTCAAACATATCGGTTTAGTAGACGCGGCAAAAGATGTTTATAAAAGAGACGGGTTCCCCGGTTTTTTTAAAGGCATGAGTTGGCGTGGCGCACGGGTTGCTACTGCCTTGCCGATCATTTTGTATGGAACAGAAGTATTGAAAGAACACTTCAATAATGTTAATACAAAACCGTAAAAGCCATTGTATGACTGTTAAATGACAGTCATACAATGTATGTGACCTTTCGGGGGCCGTGTGACGCAACCACCAAAAATGTTAATTCTAGAATATTTATGGAGTTAACTTCGCGTAACCGACAAAATTGTTACGTTTAAATTAAACGTATTGCTCATGATGTACCATAATTAAACGAGCATTATTTGTCAATATGTTACATTCAAGCTAACATTTTTGGTGGTTAAGCCACACAGCTCCTTTATAGTTCACTATCATGTCTTCGTTTATGCTGGTTCGTAAAAACGAGGGTTTAGTGTAACGTCTCGAGGTAATTACCAATTTTTCCTTGGTTTTGTCTCGAGCTATTTAAGTGATCTCTGAGCGGGATTTTATCTATCGTGCTGATTTTTATATAAAAACCATTTTCAAACACCTAAAGACGACATTTTTTCACACAGATTGTTTAAATCACAAAAAACTTCTCTCTCTACTTACTCATATATTGCAATTACCCACTAAGAGTGATTGGGGTAATTTGTTATACTGAAAAAGCAGCACAGGCGGGGACGCCGATGACTGCGACGTGAAGCTTGGGCAGAGCTATTAGCTGCCCATTTATACCCATCACGTCGATAAATATCCCGGGGTTTGGGGCAGAGCCCCAATTAGAATTAAAGTTACTTTACGCTCACTTTGTGACGGAGGTATTGATCGCTTTTTTTTGTTACATATTGCGTAAAACACACAACATCGCTTCAGTGTCTCACCTCAATGACCTCGAGACAGAGCATCGCAAATACCTCGAGACGTTACAACATATCCACCTTAGATATCGCATATAAATCGCTATTTAGAAAAAATTGACGTAACCGAAATGGTAACCTATAATAACCACTATGAGAATAATTGCTAAAAGCCGATTAAAAGCATACTGGGAGATCCCAGGAAATGAGCCATCACAAGCCTATTTAAATGAGTGGTATCATTTTTGTTCCAAACAATCGTGGGGAACACCGCAAGATATTAAAAATATGTTGCGTAATGTATCCTTTGTTGCAAATGACCGCGTTGTTTTTAATGTTAAAGGTAATGATTATCGCATTATTTGTGCTGTTGACTATCAAAGACAAGCAATGTTTATAAAATTTGTAGGCACGCATAAAGAGTATGATCGCGTGCAAGCTGCGGAGGTGAAATAAAATGATCAGACCTATTCATAGTGATCAGGACTATCAAGCCGCCCTTGCGCGGACTGAATTTCTTTGGAACGTACAACAAGACACACCTGAAGGTGATGAGCTAGATATATTGCTTGTTTTAATTGAAGCGTATGAAAACAAAAATCATCCCATGCCCCCTTCTGATCCTGTTGACGCCATTTGTTTCTTAATGGATCAAATGAACTTAAAAAGAAAAGATCTGGAAATATTTCTTGGGCCAAAAAGCCGTGTCAGCGATGTCCTGAATAGAAAACGTCATCTAACACTGCACCAAATTGTGAAGCTACATAAAGGATTACACATACCCTACGATAGCTTAATTGAAGAGCGTCATTACGGCTAATCGTCTTTGATGTTATTGCATTAAAATCAAGCAGATGAATGCCTTGTCTTTATGACGTGCGAGTACATTTTAGTGAGCGAAAATTAATTTAATAGCCTTAGATTGACTGATGGCTTTTGCTTGCGTTTTGAGAGGCGTGCTTTTCAATCACATTGTTCTAGCGGGAATTACTGATACCGCTCGAGTCATTGGCAATAGAAATGGTATGATATATTGAACCGTGCAGCAGGGTATGATCCCATTGAAAATGGAAAATGGAAAAATGAGGATTACAGATCAACCACGTTTAATTCATCAGCAGACGGGTCACTCTATTTTACAGTCTTCGATTTAGCGAAATGGGATAAAGTACTTTATACCACCAAGCTACTGAATGAAAAAAATATGGCTTTACTATGGTCTCCTACAAAACTCAAGAACGGAGAAATTGTAAATTATGGCCTTGGCTGGAAAATGGATAATATAAATGGTCATCGTGTGATTGAACATGGTGGAGAAAATTCAGGCTTTAAAGCCTTTATTTCTCGTTTTCCTGATGACAAGTTAGCCATTATTATTATGACTAATCTTTCCGGTAATGCGGAGTTAGGAAATAGGCATGGTTCAAAAAGTACGGTT
>DITM01000044.1 GCA_002422845.1 Candidatus Paracaedibacteraceae bacterium UBA6184 | reverse complement strand
TGGTGCATTTTCTGGTAAAGATCCAACAAAAGTGGATCGCTCAGCAGCATACATCGCGCGTTATTTAGCAAAGAACATTGTGGCATCAGGTATCGCAGACAAGTGTACTATTCAATTATCGTATGCAATTGGTGTTGCGCATCCATTGTCAATCTATGTTGATTTTCATGATTACGCACGTTTGGATGATGCAAACGAAGTCGCTAAAAAAATTGGCGAAATCGTTGATCTAACACCAAAGGGTATTCGCACTCATTTGCAATTGAACCGTCCAATTTATACGCCAACAACGGCATATGGACACTTTGGTCGTCAACCAGGACCTAACGGTGAATTTAGCTGGGAGAAGTTAGACCTAGTTGAAACATTACGCAGCGAATTTGCTCACCTATTAATTCACGCATAATGTCTGATTTAATTTCTAAAAGCACAGGTACATTTGGGCGCCGCCAAGGGCGCCCAATTAAAGACACAAAACAACAGTTGATGGATGAGTTGTTTCCAACGATTTCCATCGAATTGCCCGAGGTCGACTATTTAATCAATCCTGACATTTATTTTGATCACAAAGCACCCGTTTGGTTTGAGGTTGGCTTTGGTGGTGGGGAACATATTGCACACTTAGCCGGTCAACATCCTGACGTCAATTTTATTGGGTGTGAACCTTTCATGAATGGTGTTGCATCATTGGTCAACCATATTCAGGAACAGAACATTTCCAATATTCGTATTTTTCAAGGAAATGCGCTGGATGTATTAAAGTCATTTAATAACCAGTGTTTATCACGGTTTTATTTAATGTTTGCGGATCCCTGGCCGAAAAAGCGCCACCACAAGCGTCGATTTATACAAAATGACATCTTAGATTTAGTGATTCCAAAATTGATGTTAGCGGCAGAGTTTCGTTTGGCGACGGATCACGAAAGCTATCAACAATGGATGGTTCAGCATTTAAGGAATCGATCTGACCTAAAAGAAGTACTCTGCTCGTTTGATAAGCCATCAGACTGGCCAAATACCCGCTATGAAGCAAAAGCCATCGAAGAAGGTCGTAAGCCTTTGTATATGATCTTTCAGCGAATTCAATAAATTTTCCAAGCGGCACTTGATAAATTATTTTTCGTCACTACATTAGCAATGTAAAGAAACATCAATAGGAGATCGTAATGAATTTAAAATCAAAATTTTTATTGGCAGTTAGTTTAGTTAGCTTAGGCATGTCAGCAGTTAATGCATCTGAAGGCTTACCAGAAAATCCAGAAGATAGAACGATCACACAAGAATTGCAGGTTGCTATTGCTAGTGGTGATAGTGCTCGTGTTAAAGAGCTTGCCGGGGCTCTAGAAGTCTTTGCTGAAGCACAAAAAATGCTACAGGATATTGGTGCTGAATGGGATGTCTTAAAAGCAGAGATGCAAACTGCGGGTGTCGCTAGCGGGGTAAATGCAGACATGCAAAGATTCAGACTTCCAGATTTTGATAAAATTGATACATTTAGAAGAGGGATCGTTGACATTATTCCTGCTGCTTTAGCAATGCCAGGTGGTGCAGTTCCTCCTTCAACGGAAGATTTAAAAAAATTAACCAGTAAGGTGGATAGGCTAAACAATGCATTGGATGGATTTGGCGAGCGAATGCAGATTGCGATTCAAGCAAATGATGCAAAGAATTCATCAGAAAAACCAATGACCATTGGGCAAAGAGTACAAGCACGATTAGCCGCTCAAGGCTCTCCGACAGAACGTACATCAAAAGCGTGTATCGCACTTGGGTACTCAGATGGAATTGCGGGTATGTTTGTTAAAGAGTTCGATGAGAATAGAACCCATCGTTACGATTGGCGCACAATAAGCGATAATGAGCTTTGCATGTTGATTAACAACTATATGGACAATGGATATATTACCAGAAAAAAACCATTAGCTTTTCCAAGCGATACGGCTTATGAACGTGCATCACAAAAAACAGGCTCTGATACTGCTAGGCCAATTTCGTTTGAGCGTGCGAGAAAGGTATGTCGTAATCCAAACGTTCCAGACTATTTTTTAAGGATTGCAGTAGACTCTATTATGAGGGAATCTAAAAAGATGACTGATGAAGAGTTAGTCTGGGCAATTAATGACGCATTATAATATTTGAGCACCTCATTGAACTTAAAAAGCCCTCATTCTCGAGGGTTTTTTAAGTTTATATGTTTTTTGTATAAAAAATCTTAAGGAAATATTAATTTTTATCACTATACTATAAATCAAAAAAGAAGATAAAAATGTATAAATATTGGTGTGTCTTAGCTGTTTCAATGGTTCCCTTACAGGCATGTGAATTCGTGAATGGTGTAACGATTAAAGACCCAGAAGTTTCAAGGCTTTTTGCAACCGTTGAGGGTTTATATAGTAATAATGAAACTGTGCGAGTAGAGATAGAGGATTTATATATCCAATATTTATGCTCAATTGCAAGTCGAGACACGTTAAGTACAAAGCCTCAAAATGGCACCAACCCCACAGTTGCATTGGAATCTTTGATAGCCACTCACAAACCAGAAACACGTTAGAAAAAGCGCTTGGCTGAATATTAGCAACCTGAAATTTTAAATGGAATACAGCCTGCGCAGTTGCTATAACTATACATTGAAATCTAAGTTTATAGTGTCAGTGAACTTGCAAAAAGTAAGTGGGGCGAGTGATCGGGATCGAACCGACGGCCTCAAGAGCCACAATCTTGCGCTCTAACCAACTGAGCTACACCCGCCATAAGATGTATCCTTTTACCTTATTTATACCTTTGCAGTCAAGATGAATTGAATATAAGAATGAAATTTATATAAGGTGGGTATAGGAAGTGCATCAAAAAATCATTTGCTATAGCTGACTTCTTATAATCTGGGTATGCGTCACTCAGTCGCTAATGTACATTTTAGTACATGTCTCGCCTCGTTCCTGTACCCAAATTAAATTAATCTAGTATATATAAAAGCCCCCATCGACGACATGAGTGGGGGCTTTTATATACAGTATTAGAAGTTAGCGATCTAAGCTTACGTTAACAGCCGCTGATGATCCAGATACTGTGTCTAACGCTAGGTTAGAACTGAACGTTACACCACTGTTTAAGTTCAATGAAGATGACCATTCAACTGATCCACTGAATCCAGTTGTTGATCCAAGATCGTTAGATCCCAATGACCATGCTTTTGAACCGTATCCAGCTTTAGCTAACAAACGTGTGTCGATTGAATACGTATCGGCTGCTAATTTAGCAACTTCTGCATCCAACCCAACGTATGCTGTTGTTTCGTTTAGATCCAAACCACTGCGGTCTAATTGACGGTGTGCCAATTGTACGAACGGTGATACAAATTCTGTATCCAATCCCAATGTGATTTGAGAACGCAGACCTGACCAGTTACTGTTGTGAACTTCAGTTGCAGATACAGATCCAATTTGACCTTCAACAAAGAATGATCCGAATGAATGTGACGCAACAACTGATGTTTCCAATTGACGGCTGTCAATTCCGAAACCAGCACCGCTGTTTGCGTACCCTTGAATCGCACCAATCACAGTGTTCCCCAAACGGTAAGCAACAGACCCTGTTGCAGCTTCAGTTGCTTTTGCAGAGGATACATCGCCTTTTAATTGAACGAACAATGGCATGCCTAATTCAATCGATTGACCCGCAACGCCATTCATCTTAAAGGCACTGCTATCCACCAATCCTGTTGCAGCTGTACGTGCTTGACGTAAGGATGTGTTTCCAGAAACATCTCCTGGTACGCCGCATGATAATAGCTGAGCTCTTTGCATATCCGTCATTTGCCAAAATTTGCTTAGAACTTCATCATCTTGTAATGTTTGACTAAAAATATATTTCAGCGCTTTTCCATGTGTGGTTAATGAACCGTCTTCGTTGAAAATGCGCACAGGCTCCATGAATGGAAATGAATATAAACTCTCTCCAGTATTTTTATTTACTAAAAATATTCGTCCATCTAACCGAGGCAGAGGATAAGTCCATTCGTCAAAAGGCACCTCTGCGAAAGAATTATTTACAAACTCAACTTGCCATTTATCTACGAATCTTGTAGTAGTTCCTTGACTAGTTTGAGCAACTTTAAATACAACATCTCCCACGCCTATTCTAACAAAACGCATTAAATTCTTATCCAATGGCGCACCACCTGATGGGTTCCGATATTTATGACTACGTGGATCCTCTACAAATTTATCTATTGGAGTAAAGCTATGTATTATGCCTTTGTCATCTAATGGTTTTAGTGCTTCAAATAATTTTTCAAGCACATTATTAATATTACCTTGCACAACAGCTTTTTTTACGTCATATTCTCTTAATCTGTCTTGGAGAAGAGTTCTTAAAATTGGTCGCTTATCGCTGTATACATGAAAAACAGGAATCCCCTGAATTTGAAACTCACTAAGATAATTTGTTAAAATTTCTCCGAGACCATGGCTGCCATTTTGAGGAAACAGTCTATCTGCAAGCTTACGGTTTAAATCTGCTAATTGCTGATTTTCAATCTCTTCTTTACGGTGCTTTTCTAACTCAGCTGATAATTTTTGCTCATCCGTCCCTTTCTAATATTTATCTAATTTTTTTTGTGAATCGTCTGAAACTGAATTTGAATCTGAATCTTGAGATCCACAGCCTGCTAAAAGTGCGCCAGTTAATAATAAAAACAATTTGTATTTTTTCAAAATAATACTCTCCAATACGATCAATTTTCATTAATTCTTATTGGCAAATGATAGACCTGTCAAGTTGAAAGTTAAATAAAATTACATTTCCATAATAGGGGCTGTTTCATTCTGATTCCTCATGTTCTTAATGTAAGTATATACGCTATCTTTTAAGTTTTAGTAAAAGCTATTGACTACAATCGTCTGTTCTTCTTTTTGAATACGTATTTAATGATTTCAGCTACGGCTTTATAGAACTCTTGCGGGATTTCTTTATTAATCGGGATTTTATATAAGGCTCTGGCGAGAGGTGGATTCTCGATAATATGCACCCAGTTCTTTAAGGCAAGTTCACGGATATGTTGCGCGATACGATCTTTACCTTTTGCAACGACAACGGGGGCTTTGCTTTCTCCGGGGCTATATTTTAACGCCACGGCATAATGCGTTGGGTTCGTGATAATGACTGTGGCATCGGCTACATTATCCATCATGCGGTTTCTGGAAGCCTGACGTTGCAATTGACGGCGTTTGCTTTTGATATGGGGGTCGCCTTCCATTTCTTTATATTCTTCTTTGATTTCTTGCTTTGTCATTTTTAAGCGTTTGAAATATTCAAATCGCTGATACATATAATCAGCACCGCCAATAAAGACTTGAAAGATTAATGCCGTCATAAACAGCTTAAAACACAGATTCCAAAACAGATAGATGCTCGTCATAAGAGGTTGCGATGAAATTTCAGGAATTTGTTTTAGTTCATCTTTTAAAAGAACATACAGTAACGTAGATATCACAATAAGTTTTATGACGGATTTTAAAAGCTCAACCAAAGACTTTAGGGAAAACAGACGCTTAAACCCTTTGAGGGGTGAAATCTTTTCAAGCTTAGGTTTTAAAGCTTCTTTATTCGGGGTTAGTTTTGTTTGAATAAATGTACCTGCAATCGCAGCTAAAATAAACACAGCCATCATCCCCATGAATTCAGGTGTGATATCTGCAAGCAACATGAATGAAAGTGTTGATGTGGATTCCGGGCTAAAAGAGAACAAGTGCGCTTGTTCTATAATCCCACGAAGTTTCATGGCCAAGGGGCCGCCTAGAAGTGGGAAAATTAAAAACAAACTCACCATGGATGCTGCAAGCATCAGCGCCAAGGTAAGATCTTTTGAGATAGGGAAGTCTCCTTTTTCTTGAGACTTTTGAATCCTATGTTCTGTAGCGTCTTCGGTCTTGTCGTCTTTATCGGGCGTATTACCTTCTGCCATTGATTACCCCGTGATTTTGGTCCAGGATTGGCTAAAGTATTCTAAGAAAGATGTCAGAATAAAGCTAACGCTGAACATTAAGATAATTAAACCGACTAAAATTTGAATCGGAAGTGATAAAAAGAATACCTGAATTTGTGGGATCAGTTTATTCAGTATTCCCATCCCCAAATATATGATGTTTCCAAAAATAAAAAATGGCATTGAAAACTTTAATGCGTACGAAAATGACTCGTTAACGCTGTGGGTTATGAGCAGGGCTTTGTCTTGCAAAATGTTTAACGTTCCAATGGGGATGAGTTCATAGCTGTTATAGACTCCCCATAAAATCAAATGATGTAAATCAAATACAAAGATAAACGTCACACCACTTAACATAAAAAAACTGCTGAGAATAGAGGTTTGATCATGGTCAACAAGGTTTGGAACCAACGCATTCGATATACCAATGGATTGAGACATGATTGTGCCAGCGGTTTCAAGGGTGCTCAAAAAGATCTTTAATGTCAGCCCTAGAAAAGTACCGGTTAAATATTCTGAGATAAGCATAGCCGCCATATAGGATGAACTGATGGGATAGTTTGGGACTTTAAGTGTTAAAGCAAATGCAGATGCAACCCCAACGGCGATCATCATACGCATGCGAAAGGGAATGTGCAAATCCCCAAATCCTGGCATCCAGCTGAATAACCCGATCATTCTGGCCGATATGACCATGATAGGCCAAAATTCATTCAACAAAATATGATCAGACATTTTTTCACGATTTATTAACACCAAGGTTAAGTATCGTAAAAAAAGGTTAACAGAATATTAAAATAGGCTCCTTCGCTTCGCTTCGGAGACTTTTCATTGCCCACCCAATCGCGATGAAGCCAAAGATAGCTTCACTGCGATTTCCCACCCTTAAGCCAACAGCGTCACTCCGGTGGGATGTTTTCTTCCGTCTTAACGTTGGGTGTAAATGTATCATAAGGTTCTAACGTCACTTGATACCATAGTTTATGATACAAATACTCGCATTCCACTGTTGTATCGGTAACTTTAGAGATCTTTAACCAGGCGGGTGTTTTGTTGGGGGTAACACGTTGATGATTTATCCAGATCACCCACTCTTTATCAGAGGCAAATACAATTCCGTTTAAGGTTAATCCGGATGTGTCGGCGCTTTTATTATAGGTTGGGTGCATTAATGAAAATGTTTTTCCAAAAACAGGCAAACACACGCAGACTAAGATCAGAATAAACTTCATGGCGTTAAACTCAGTTGATCGTAAACAAACAGTCCTTTAACAATGGGGGAGGTTTCGAACAGTTGCTCAATTTCAAATTCTCGCAATCGAGTGTATCCAAATTTACTGGGGTTCGACAGGATATATTCCATCATATCAAATATTTCGTAATCAAAGGATGATTTGAACTTAACATCAAACGATTGAATGGTGTACAACGTGTCTACTATTTCTTGCTTTTTTACAGTAATTCCAATCTCAGGCTTGTTCTTTTGTAAGAAACATCTTGAAACGTGTGAAGCACAAGCGTCTGCAGTAATTGAGGGGTGATAAGCGCCAACAGCTTTCATAGAGGCTTCGAACTTTGGGATTTCAGCTTGATGTTGGCTCACGTCTACACGACGCAGAATTTCTGTCGTTTGAGCGGAAAGTTTAACAACCAAGGTATCCATACGATTTTTTTGAAAAGAATATAAAGCGCAGCTAAAGCTGATGAAGACGACGCTTGCCATCAGAATGATAAGGGGAATGCGCAATCGCTTATCTGTCAATAGCCATCGCACTAACGTAAAAAAAACTGTAACGCGCTGATACTTATGCTTAAGGTGTAAGTCGTTGAAGGTCATGCATCAATCCTGTTATGTTTATCTGTACGGTATGCTTCAAGGGGAGCTCTTCAGACGTACCATTCGCCTGGACGGTTGGCGTGTTAACAATATGTATGCGCACCTGAGATCCAAACATTTTGTGTATGTCAGTGGTTAATAGGTGTAGGCTTTTAGAATTCTTCAAAGGGACGATCCGTAAATGCATCGCAAATTCCCCTCCGCCGGGTGTATTTAACCTTGATACTTTCGGGGCAAGGCGAATATAGATCACTTGACCATAGTTGGGTAAAATCGTCGATAGCTTTTCTAGAAATGACATCGTTGGAAATGATTGAGTATTAAACAATTCAACGACGTTTCGTTTTTGAATATAAGACTCAGACGTGCTTGTTAATGTATCACTTGGGGTATATGCATCTAATATTGAAAGCTCGGTGCTGATCAATGTATTCAATTTAAATTGATGTTTATTCATTTTAATTAAATCTGGCAACATTGCTGCAATAAGTAGAAGACTGATTGTGGCCATTCCGTAAGCAAACTGTCTAAATAAATGCGCATAGGTATAATACGTTTGAAGGGGTAGTTCCTTCTTAAATGTGATGTTAGGCCTCTGTAAAAAGGGCAATTGATTTAAAGCGTACGTCGTAAAAGAGTCAGTAGGTTTACCCAAAGATTTGATTAACCGCTCGACATCAAGCGTTTCTAGGGTTAGTTTGTATTTTGTTCGAACAAATTGAATCCAATCACTGGTATCTGTGGTTTGAGTCATTCGGGAAATAGTCGGAACCCCGTTAAGGTATAAAACTTGTTGAAAATGAGTGTGTGTGGAAAATTGTACAATTCCATTCTTTTTGATTTGATGTCCATTTAATAACACTGTATTTAGTATCCATAAGGCTGGCACTATAGACTCAATCAAAAAACGTCGTTGGTGCAGGTGGTTTAAAAACGTATGTTCTAACTCGGATAGATTTCCTTTTATAAGAATCAATTGATCGTGCTCTTTCCATATCGAGTACCAATCAGATTTTGATTCTTTTACAAGTCTGCGTGAAAGTTGATGCTGATGCCAAGGGTTCATTCCCAGCGTATCAAATGACTTAACTATTAAGTTGGGTGCATCCAGAATCAATCGAATTTGAATGTGAAGATACGACGTTAACTCTTGCAATATTTTATCTAAGCTTGAAAGGTGAACATTTGAAAAAAGCAACTCTGTTCCATCCTCGGTTACATGGGCAGCCGTCACCAAGTTGTTACTTAAAAAAATGTGTAGAAAGTGTTGTTTCATGTATTGTACCCTTTATTAGGTGTAGCATGGATTTTTTGGAATTTCTATGAGAAATTTTGGTTGCGTAGTATTGCACTTGACGTATATGATGTATGCAAAAAGAAGAATAATAAAGAAAGGTTGGTTGCTATGATTTCGATGGTTCTTGATGAAAAAATTATAGATATTTCTGAAGACTATATCCCCTCTAAAGATAAAGACTTTATGGGCGCTATAATGCGTGAATATTTTCGTCAAAAATTATTAGACTGGAGAAAAGAACTAACGCAAGAATACACGCAGGCTGTGCTTACGTTACAAGAGCAGACTCACAATGAAGCTGATCCGAATGATAGGGCGACTTCTGAAGTAGATATGCGAATGACAATGCGAGCTATGGATCGTGCGCGTAAGTTAATTAATAAAATTGATGAAGCGTTACTTAGAATTAAAAATGGCACTTATGGGTATTGTGAACAAACAGATGATCCTATTGAAGTAGCCAGATTAGAAGCAAGACCGGTTGCAACCTTATGTTTTAAAGCACAAGAAGCCTTAGAGCGTATAGAAAAAGTCCACCGCGATTAAGTGCTTACCCCAGCTGGGATAGTTTTCTGGGAGGGCTGCCATAGGTTTTAAATAGGCACGCTCCCTTCGGTCGCATGACAATGTTCAACCCGCCCACCCGGCAGACCGTCGCAAGGGCTCCTACGTCTGCCGATCCCTTTAAGTGAAGGTTCTCTCCTAATAACATGAAGTTGCCTCCAATAGAAATGATGAGGCGGGCGCTGTAATTACGCTTGAAATATAGATTTTAGTCCCTATAATCACCTAAGGAATTATTTTGAGAGCGTTATGAATTACTTTATGGGAATCCTTTTAAGTGTTGCAACAGTAAGTGCAGAGGCGATACCAGACTCTTTAACACTGGGACCTATTCAAAACTGTTTGTATGAACAAGCGTATAAGACATCAATAGTTTTCAGACCTCAACCCTTGCAAAAGTCAATAGAACCTAAGGCTATTCCCAAAAAATTAACTACACCAGTGCCAACGCTATTGGAAACTAAAGCTTCTAATGAGCTTCCTCAAGCTCCTTTGAAACCAGATCTTAAACCAACTCCTTCTACGGCTCCAAATGTGAGTCCTAAAGGATCTATACCGCCCTTAAAAAAGTCAACAGAACCTAAACCATCAGGAGTGCCTGCAGCAACAGTACAGAAGTCAATAGAACCTAAGGCTATTCCCAAAAAATTAACTACACCAGTGCCAACGCTATTGGAAACTAAAGCTTCTAATGAGCTTCCTCAGGCTCCTTTGAAACCAGACCTTAAACCAACTCCTTCTACGGCTCCAAATGTGAGTCCTAAAGGATCTATAGCGCCCTTAAAAAAAACAGCAGAACCTAAGCAGTCTGGGGTGTCGACTTTTGCATCACCGGAAATAGACGCTGCAAAAGCTAATGCAAGAAAATTGTATGGTAAAGAGCCTGGGTTTGTAAAGGTTACGGATAAAGTTATGACAACCAGGGACGGGCAACGGTTTCTATACATCAACATTAAAGGGGATGGCAATTGCGGATTTTATGCGATAGGAGTGGATAGAAAAAGATTTGTTAATGCGATTGAAGCCTTAGTGAATGCACAACATGATGTATTTCAAGACTTTGTTAATGATCGTTCGTCGTTAGTTCTCGATATAGGCAACTTAAGGCTTTCGGGTGATACAACTGCTCTTGAAGCAAACGTTCGAACTCTTGCAGGAAATGCTGATAATGGCGGAAATGTAACTTCAGCCTTAAAACTCCTCACTGATTTTGCAACAGAAAAAACAGCGTATCATGCTGAACTTTTTCAGGATGCACGCAATGCATTAATAAAAAATCTTCAGAAATTACAGGGGTTGCCTAACGTTACATCAAGCTCAGAACTTAGAGAGCACATAAATACCCTAGAGCTATCAGTGATTTCTGCAAATATTGAAGATGTTAATGTTGCAGACTTAACACGTCAATACAATGAATTAATCGATGAATTAATCGATCCTCTAACTCGAGAGCAGGTGGACGTTAAACAACAAATTCAATATGCGTTCGACGAACTAATGAAAATATGCAGATGTGGCGATGTAGAATTATTTGTGAAAGCAAAACTACAGCTAATCAATCAGATAGAAAATCTGACGACTCTGTCTTCATATGAGGCGTTTCTTTCAGCCCTTAAAAAGGAGTTGATTGCGAGTAAAATTAAGGAAGCTGATCTTGATACAAAAGAAAATCTTCTTAAAAGTGTAAGAAGCGTTTTTTCTAAAAACAGAGGCCCAGGTACTTGGATACCTGGCGGATTGTTTGCTGCAATAAAAGATAGACTCGGCGTAGAGTATAATATTTGGTCTAAGGATTATTCAGGCGACCTTATTAAATTACTTTCTAGCAGCAGCGATAGTCGGGGAGTCGCTGCAAAAGGACCAAGGGTTAGAAATGTATTCTTTACGGGTGGGCATTACGATATGCTGATCCCTTTGGATGAATAAGTTAGAACTTCCGCTCATAGGATTCGTCATAACCAAATGGATCTTGATGAACGATCATCTCTGAATGGGGATAGGCAGCCTCAATAGCATCCTTAAGCTCATGTGCAATGACATGGGCTTCAACCAACGTCAGTTTTGGATCCATTTCAATGTGAGCCTCAATAAAAATGCGTTTTCCAGAACTGCGTGTTCTAAAATTATGAAATCCTTTAACTGATGGATGGTTATTTAAAATTGCGATGATCTTTGTTTGATCGTCGGTATTAATTTCTTTATCCAGTAATACCTCCAGGCTTTCCACAATAATATGTCGGGTTGACCACATAATAAACCCACAAATACCAATGCAGGCAAAGGTATCAATAGCGTTGTAATACGTGTTTAAGAATAGAGAGACCAGCACGACTATATTTATTGCGATATCTGTTTTATAATGTAATGCATCAGCTTTAATAGCCAGTGATTGGGTGCGTTGAATAGTATATCTTTGAAACGTCGTTAACCCAAGAGTCATAACGATGGATAATACCATAACCCAAATACCAACAGTTGAATGGGTTACATCTATGTCGCTGGATAAAAAGCGTTGTACGGCTTCTGATGCCAGAAACAGTAAGGATACACCGATAAGCATTGATTGAATTAAGGCGGCCACTGCCTCTAATTTTCCATAACCAAATTGATATTTATGATCTGCTGGGCGGGATGCGATAGTGACTGCGATCAGATTTCCGATGGACGCGATCATATCCATGGATGAATCAAATAAGCTGCTTAAAATCCCTAACGAGTGCGTTGTATAAACAGCATATAATTTTGCTAAAGTAAGTATCAGTGCAACGGCTATAGAAGCTTTAGATGTCAGTTGGACTAAGCGATCATTGGTCATTAAGGCGTCCTTTCCATGATAAATATAATGTTGCCCCAACAATGGTTAGAATACCAATGATTTCTTGCTGCCCGGGAAAAGAATCTCCCAATGCAAGACCGATGGGAATTGCAATAATCAGTCGACTATACTCAAAAGGACCCAAAAAACCTGGTGAAGCATATCGTAACGCTGTAATATACGCAATTTGAGAAAAGGCACCTAAAAACCCCATTCCCATCAGCAAAAATGTGTCGGCTGTATTGGGTAACTGCCACGTGATATTGACTAACGAATTGTGATATACATGTAGCATCCAATACAGCAATGACCACACACCGGATGTAATAATCACACCAATGTTGCCGATGATGACGATGGTATTGCGAGTATCAACCGCTGTTAATTTCCGGGCATAAATCAAATTAAGACCCGTGACAATGTTTGCAAAAATGGCTACATAAATTGTGCTGTTAATTTCTCCCGTGGGATTAACGATCAGCAAGACACCTATATATCCCGTAAGAATAGCCAGCCATTGCCCAAGGTTTAAGCGATCTTTTAAAATGAAATATGATAAAACTGCAGTAAAGATAGGCCCCGTAAATCCAATAGAAGTCGCGACAGTAAAGGGCAGATTGGCATAGGTGAAATATGTCCCTCCCATGGCCAACGACATATAAAAGATTCGAATGAGATGTAATTTATAATTAGTCGATTTAAAAATAGATAGACCATCTTTAATAAAAATTGGGCTAAAAAATGCTAAACCAAAACAAGCCCGTAAAAATACTTTTAATGAGGTCGGGATATCAGGATTGACCATTTTGTGGATGCTCATACTGCACGTAAAGGTTACACAATATAGCAATACCCAGGCAGCACCTTTTAAATTATTGTTCAGTTGTAGAATTCCTATGGTTAATGACCGGCTCACATTATAGCGTATTATGTATACAAAAGAATATTATAAAAGCGCAGTGCTAAAAATTCCTATCTTGCCAGTAAGCAACCGAGTGTTACGGGATTTTTTCCTGCGGATCGCAGGGATCTTATTTGCCGCTATCCATCTCGGGGGCAAGCCTCCAAGTTTTTTGAGGGGAGCTGTAAACAAGGTTGTTAAAAAATTTTCGTTTGTTCAGAGTTTGTTAAGAAATGTCTGATACACCTATAAATGGACGGATTAAAGAAAACTCAGATACCACTTCGGTGGTTGCATCTGATACGTAAGA
>DITM01000102.1 GCA_002422845.1 Candidatus Paracaedibacteraceae bacterium UBA6184 | reverse complement strand
CATTATGCCACTTTAATCTATCTAAATAGCTTAGTGTATCTATACCTAATGAACGTTCATCGTCATCAGGAAATTGAGGATAAAAAGTTTCTGGAAAATCTAAGGTATATTTTTCATAAAGTACCTTTTCAAGTGCGTCAATAGTGTCTAATATATCACCTTCAGAAAGCGTATTTTGTAAATAGCCATTCAAAACTTCAATCATCAGATATTTTATATGCTTAATTTCTAATTGTGTAATATTTAACAAAGTTGTTGATTTAATTTTTTTTAAAATGCTATTTCCAGTTTTGATTTCACGTAATAAAATATCGCTGGCTCCTGTTACTATATCAATTTTCATTTAAAGCTTACCTTTTCTAATGTTTTTTGAAGGTGATCTGTAATTTCAATTTTTGGGTGACCTGAATCACCTTCAAAGCGAATTTGTACTTCTTTTCCATCTGATAAAACCCTTCTAAAACGATCCCCTGGATTTCTTAAACTACTAGGTGGCCTTTCTCCAGTTAGGCGTTCAAACGTTTTATGCGCTTCTTCTAAGCCACCTAATTTTTCAGTATCTACTTTTGTAAGTCCATCTTTGGATGGTCTTACATTTCCAGGGTTTTCACCTTCCAGTTTTTTACCCTCTAGTTGTTGTTTTTGCTTCTCAGTAAGCTTATTTTCTTTGAATTTACCCTCTTCCTCCGGATCCTCCGGAGGAGGAACAGCGCCGCCAGTTGCTGCCGTTGATGATTGACCACGGTTTAGATGCGAGGGGCCATTATTGGGTTGTTTTTCTGTTTTTGGTTGACTTGGTTTATCGTAAGACGAAATACTGCTTAAATCAAGACCTGGCTCATTTACCACAACATCTAACAGCGTTTTAGCGACCAAGTAGATGCTGCCTGCAGCTTGTGTTATAGGGTTATCAACTATAACAGCTGTTAAGACATCGTTCACGGATCCATACACACGATCGTTATAGCTGTATCCACCATCAACCACTTTAACGCCAATAAAGTCTAGGGCCTCGTTTGCTAAGCGGGCGCCGCCAGCTGCGGCTAGCCCTTGCACTAATCGTTGACCAATAATTGTCTCTGCAAGTACTGTGCGTCCTATAGCGCACTGCATAAAATTATGCTCCAGTGCTCTGGTGGCAGCATTATGCATGGCTTGCAAAATCGCAGGATTATTGGTAAGCGCGCCAGCCACGATGGTTGTTAATTGACCTATTTTCTTGGCATATTCAGCGTTGCCATTTAAACGATCTTTAACCAACCCTTGAAGCTCTTTTATCTTCACATATTCTAAATCTTGCGGATTAGCTGCGGCACCTAGACGTTCTTTAGCTTTTGTTAACGCTTGATCATCAAGAATTTTAACTTCAGATGCTGACAAGCCATCAAGTGGATCATAGATAGCTTCTGCCACAGATTCTGCAAGGACAGCACCGGCGCCTGCGGCCACTGAACGTTCTAAAAGGCCCTGTACTTTTTGGCCTGTAATAGCGCTTTCAGCAAGTCCTGCCGCTGCCTCTGCCATGCCAGCTGTTAGTCCGTGCTGTATTTTATGTTCTAAGAAGGTCATATCCCTTGTTGAATACTGATCGCCTATACTTTGAACCAGAGATTTAGCAGCACCCTCAATTGTACTTGCAACTTCACGACCAAGACATTCTTTTATGTCCCACTTTCCGGTTAACGCAACAACTTTTAATTCACGTACGGCTGTTCTGAAACATGCCGCTTGAAGTGTGCTTATGCTACCAGCGTTCAGGCTATTGCTTATTCCCTGCGTTATCCCAGCTGTGATAACATCAATACCTATATTTTTTAACTTATCCTCACTAACAGCTTTGGCAAAGGCTTTGCCGTCCCCCATGGCATAACCGATGGTTGCTGTAATTGTTTGGGTTATAAGGGCACTTGTTGCAGCGGCCGTCATGGCTTGTGTTGTTGTCATGGCGGCAGCGCCCGCAAAACCTGCACCGGCTGTACAAACTGAAACAGCTAAAGCGATAACCATCGTTAGGTGGGGCGACATTGCCGTTACGCGGTATTCAACTTTACCCTGTTCATTTAGAACACGGGTCAGTTCCGTTTCGGGGTGGGCCTTTAATACATCTGTAACCCAGCTTAAATCTTTCATGTGATCTAAATTTGCCCCTTGTGGCATTTCTATTTTAAGGGGTGCTGAACAACCCTGTGATAGGGCGTTTCCGTCAGCATCAACCATTGTAATTTCCATCGTGCCACCACCTGATACGGTGACAGGTGTTGCTGCTTTGCTTTGTTCTGTGTAACCAGAGTACGTAATTTTAGCAAAACCTTTATAGGCATTGGCAACTTGATGAATATCTTGTGACCACGCGGCTAAAAATTGCGCCCCGCCCCGCGTTGTTATCATGACTTTTTTATTAGCTTGAATTGTATATTTTGTACCAACAACGGTTAAGGGTGCCTTTAGGGAAACAATGGTGATATTGCCTTCAGATTTCATCTCATCTGGTAGTGCGATACAGGTTTGCCGATTATCATAAGTTGTTTTTCCGCCACTGAAAGCACTACTATCTCCGTGCGTTATACTACTAAACTGGCGTGTATTATATGTGCCTTGTTGAATGACGTCACCCCCTTGAAGGGTTGTGCCTAAGGATCCAGATTCAGCGATAACACCTGCCGTCATCAGCGTATCTAGGGCCATGACCGTTACTTCTTCACCTTTTATTGAGGATTGTAACTGCCTTAAATTATTTTCTTCTTCATAGTATTTATGACGCATTTCAGCGCGATGTGACTGCAACCCAACGCTTTTTAACAGAACATGGCGCCCCATAATGGCAAGCTTTGAATCTGTTGAGGTTAATTTAGCGCCAGATACCGTCACAATACCCTTTGGCGCTAAAACAGCGAGCATACCGCGTGTTGTAACATCTGACGTTGATGAAACAACATCTGACCAATTGTCACCAGACCCTATACGTTTGATGGCAGTTTCAACGGTAACATTAGCTTCTAAACTGGCAAGAATCGCTTTTTCAGCTTCTATTTTGGCACTAACCGTTAAATCACCAGATGCTATAACAAGCAAAACTTCGGTTATACGCAAATCACCATATAGTTCTATATTGGCTGGCGTACTTACTGCGGATACAGCCTGCGCGTCAAGGGAAATATCTCTATTCAGATGTTCAACGAGTGCTGGCGAAGAAGACGCTAGCCCCATAAGTTCAGGGCGGTGACCAGCAAGGCATAAAAACTCATCTGCAGTCATATTATAAGGAATCACCATAAAATTATTTGCTTTAAGTAAACTGCCCCGGTCACTTCTGGCACCGTCCCTTAAATCTTTTGGAAAATAAATATTGGGCATTAAAGATTGATGCGGATCTGTTTCATCCATCAGATAAAAAATCATCGGCTTATCCGGAAGGGGGATCCGTCTATTTGTGGGGTCAATCCCGTAAACTGTCATTGCTAAGGTTTCAGCTTGATCGCCGCCAAGACCGGTTCGCCTTAAATATTCTGTTCCATTTTGGTGCAGTTCTGCCAGTAAAGCAAAGTCAACAGCCTGTTCTGGTTCAATATAACCGCGCATTAATGTGTCTTGAACCTTTTTTTTCAGCCAGTCCAGTATAAGTTGCGGCGTCATTTTGATCACCTGACCTTGATAAGGTTTAATCTTATGGTCTTTCGTGATGATGTGAATGTCTTGCCGAACGCGATCATAAAACGCTTGTGCTTCGTCTTCTTTATGCCAAAACCGTTCTTGAAAATAGAATCGAAAAGCGTTTGATAAATGAACGCCAGGGATCTGATTCATATGCAAATTAGCGCCCGCAACCGCTTGAAGGTCTCGCATGTGAAACATAGAAACAGCTGGCTTTGGGGGCACATAATAGGGATTTTTAGTACCCACCACCAAACCTTTAGGACTGGCCGTTACTAAAAGTGTTGGTGCACTGATATGGCCATTAAGCGAACTGACTTCAGATAATACGACACTGTCGCCAAAACTGGTTTGGGCTGGGAAACTATATTTTGCACCGACAATATTTTCAATGCCACTAAAACAGTAATAAAAAAATGGAAACCATCCATGATCCGCTATTGCCAAAAGATCGCGTTTTATGTTTATAAGATCAGTATTGTTAGTACTTATAGAGCATGTACGCAAAACTAAATCGTAAACACGATCTACTAAATGACTAGGCGTTCCTTTATCTATGTCTTGTTCACAACACTTAAGAGCTTGTTGTAAAAAAGGAGAGATGAAGTTTTCAGAATTATAGGAAATACCTGATGTTTTTTTTGCATGAAAGATAGATCCAGTATTGTAAACAGTTCCACTTCCTTCTAAGTCTCCGCCGACATAAAATTCTGGTGGTTGATTAAGAACCAAACCGTTGTCAAATTCTGGGGTTAAAGTAATGTCCCCCTTAACATGTGCATTTCTGGATACAGTAAATTTTCCAGAATGTATAGAAGATTTATGTCCCTTTAGTACTAAATCCTGTGTTTCAATATTGCCATTTAAAACAAAATCACCTTGTATAGAAAATAGTGTTTTAATAAATATACCTGATTGATTATGGTGTTTTGAAGCAGCAGTAATAGGGAGAGAGAGAAAGCAAGAATCGTTAACGGTCCTAACCTTTCTAATTTTCTGTCGTTCTGCAACTGATTCTAAACCAAGTAATGGTCCCTTTTTTAATAATGGAGATAATTGTTGTGCATTCGCGTATAGACCAGGAGAACTTTTAGTCATACCTGCAATTGTTTGAAAATCTTTATAAATTGTCCCAAAAATAGTATGATCCAGATCCCGCACTAATCTGCCAACCTTTAACGGTTCACGCACAATAAAATCAGCTGAATCAGCGGCTAGGGTGCCATTTTGCAAATCAAAATCATGGGCGACCACATCTAAGTGACCCTCTTCTGTTAACAGTTCCCCCCGTTTAGAATTTGCACCATCTTCCAAGCCCACAACGCCTGTATAAGACGGTGTTAAAATATCCATTGATTTTGCTTGAACAACAGCATCAATATGAAATTCTTTACCACTTAAAACACGTGGCTGTTTTACACGCGCTTCAGCTTTATCCTTGGTTATAAAATTGTGTTCTGTCACAGAAAATTTTTGTGCGGAGAGGTGGTCCTGGTTGTTCGGACAGGAAAGCAGCAAAATTAAGAGATAGTTTATTAAACATTAGGCTGCTTTTAGCATCAAAAGGAAATTGTCCTTTGGTGCTATAATTCCATTATAAACTTCACTAGGCGTTTGTCCATTAAAAGTTGAATGTGGTCTGGTTTCATTGTAGTGTTTCAGCCAATCATTTATACCCAGTCGTGCTTGCAATCCATTTTGAAAGTTATTCAAATACACACATTCATATTTTAATGAACGCCAGAGTCTCTCTATAAAAACGTTATCCATCCAGCGTCCCCGACCATCCATAGAAATTTTAATATCATGATTTTTTAAAATATCAGTAAAGGCAAAGCTTGTGAATTGGCTGCCTTGGTCTGTATTAAAAATCTCAGGGTGTGGGTAAATCTTTAGAGCTTCTTCCAATGCCTCCACACAAAAATGTGTATCTAAACTGTTTGACAGCCTATGAGACAGAACCTTACGACTGGCCCAATCCATAATGCAAATCAGATACATAAATCCTTTTCCAAGGGGAATATAAGTGATATCGGTGCACCAAACGTGATTGGGGCGTGTGATGTTCATGTCACGTAACAGGTAAGGATAGACCTTGTGTTCAGGGTTAGGATTACTTGTTTTTGGGCCCTGATAAATAGCTTGAATACCCATCAATCGCATCAACCTGCGTACGCGGTGACGACCAACGCAATAACCCTCTCTTCTAAGGTGACGTGCCATCTGACGACTACCATAATAGGGCGTTTTTAAAAACTGTTCATCAATGGCCCCATTCTAAGATACGTGTAAAACCCGCCACTTGATTGGTCTAAACTGGAAATCTTTTAATAAGTTCTTCGTAATTTTCCTGGGCATCTGCAAGTGACAATTTAGAATAGATTTCTAGGGATTTCCTGGATTCATGGCCAGAAAATGGTTGAATAAGTGCGTCATCAACACCTTGTTTTTTAAGCCATGTAAAGAGAAAATGACGCAACTTATGTGGAGAAATGGAATGCGTTATTCCAGCTTCTTTTGTATATTTTGAAAGCATTTTTCTGATGCCACGATCTGAATAGCCCCTTTTATGATCCGACTCAAAAAGAAAGACGGAACCATTTTTCGTCATTCCATCAATATGATAACCCAATACATCTTTAAAACTTTCTGGAAATGGCACCAAACGATCTTTTTTTCCTTTACCTTGATTAATGCGAATTTGACACCTGGCCATGTCAATATCTTCAAGTTTAATAGCAACGAGTTCGCTCACACGGGCTCCTGTATACATCAATGTTTTGATAATTAAAACATCTTTCATATTTTTAGAATTCCATACAGCTGCATAAAATTCTGGCTCTTTGCTATTTCCAGGAGTATAGAAATGACCGTGAATAAGGTTTATAGTGGTGCAGTAAACTTGAAAATCTACAGAAAAACATCTAAAAATGAGCCCATTTCAACTCTCACTCGACATCAAATCACTTCAAATTGTATCCCAAAGCGTTGATAGCAAAGGAAACTATACACTTGAGGTTAAAAGTACGGCTAAAGGAACGCACTGTAAAAACTGCGGAAAATG
>DITM01000011.1 GCA_002422845.1 Candidatus Paracaedibacteraceae bacterium UBA6184 | reverse complement strand
AACAGCGATAACACCTTGATGCCTTGACTAAACAGCAGTTGCTCTTTTTCAAAGTGCGCTTTAATGGTTTCACGAATTTGGATGCGGCGCAGCGATAACTCGTTAATATCGCCCAGCGCTTCACCGCCACGCACTTCAACACCGTTAGTAAAAGTGACGGTATCAGAGCGCGCATCAATTTCAGCCACCACATAGCGGTCTTTGTATTGTTCCAGTCCGCCTGATAACTCGTAAAGATTACTGCCTTTGGTCACTTTACGAACCACACGTTTAATGCCAGTTTGCTGCTTAATTTCAAATTCCAGACGTGCTTCCGGTGCTTTCCCCGTAAAAATTTCGATACCTTCCAGAAACAAGTAAGCTTGTGTTCCCGTCATGCCTTTACTGGTAATGCCACGTACTGCAATTTTTTTCACCAGCTTTTGGTTGTATGCGTCTAGGGCATCTAAGCGGTGGATTTTATTGTGCTCCGTTTTGTGTGTAGCTGAGTAACGCAAAATCATTAAGGGCTTGAAGTTAACCAGCGATTCCAGCGTTTTGCCACCTTCCATTTTTTGTGGTTCATCCAAAATCAGGATAGGGCGGTTAGCGCTGATTACGTCGATTGGACGACGTGATTGGAAATCGTCTAACTCTTCGTAAATACGCCGAGCATCTTTACCTGTGGCATTAAATGCTTGCACGTTAATCACCATTATATTTATGCCGGAATCAGAGGAAAAACTTTCTATTGGTGATAAGTCTCTTGAGTTGTATATAAAAGAACGTGCTTTTTTGCCGTAGGTTTCTAAAAAGTGGTCAGCTGTAATTTGCAGTGACTTATATACGCCTTCGCGAATCGCAATGCTTGGCACCACGATAATAAATTTGCTCCACCCATAGCGCTTATTAAGCTCAAATGCAGATTTGATATAGCAGTAGGTTTTGCCTGTACCAGTCTCCATCTCAATATCAAGGTTGATATTAGATACCGGCGTTTTAACCAGTCTTGTTGACTCAGGCAGCAGTTGTGCACGTTGCACTTGCTGAATATTTTTTAAAACTTCAGCTTCTGACAGTACCAAGTCAGCATTTTTAAAACCGTCTTGAATACTGACCTGCATACCTTGCTGGCCGTGCTTGTGTTTGTAAGTGCCAGGATCAATGCGATACTTTAGCCCTTCGGTATTCGGCTGACCTGCAAAGCAATCTATTACCGCATTGACGGCATTACTCTGGTACTGCTGAACTTTAAATTTAAGTTTCACGTCAACCCCCTAAATGGTTTTAATTTCGGTGTGAGGGGAAAGCTGACGGAATATCTGTTCCGCGTTAATTTTTAAAGCATCTGATTCAAAACCGTCGTCTCTGAATACAGCTCTAAGTGGCTTTAAATCTGCTAATTTTATGATCAACTCTTCAGTTAAATGTAAATCAAAACAAGCAGCAAGCGAATTCTCGCTGAGTAGAAATACTGATTTTCCTGCAATTGATTCCTTTTTGATCGGTATCGCTAGGTCTAAGCCCCAATCAAGTAATACTTGGAACAATAAATCTTCATCATTTCTATCAGATTTTATGTTTTCAACAAATAGGTTTAGGCTCGTTTGCTTTAAGTCGTTTGGCGAGTAAAAGTTTTCTGTCATATTACTGGAGTCAACCTTTAGAACTCGCATTCCATTATCTTGGCCTTTGTAAAGATTTCCGGCCTTTTTGACTCGGCTTTTTGTTATATCTGAAATTAGTTTGTAACCGTCTTGGTAAGCAGGACTATTAGGTGAAATTTCTTCTGGAAGCTGAACAAGAATAAATCGTCTTGAGCCACCATCTTCAAAATTTAATTTCATAACTGCTTCTGCTGTAGTTCCGGAACCCGCAAAAAAATCTAGAACGATTCCATCTTGGTCATCGTACATAAAGGCTTGAATTAGTGTTTTAATCAAGCCAACTGGTTTTGCGTAGTCAAAGTACGAGCGCCCAAATAATTCAGTTAATTGTGAATCAGCATCTTCATTAGTTTCAATATTGAAATGCTTTATTGTTAATAGGTTATGCATTTTTTTTACATCACCGCCACTCTTAACGTGGTTGGGTCTGAAAGGCACTTTACTAATGATAATTTCTTCTTTATTAGCAATTATTTCATCAAGTTTAGCTTGAGAGTAACGCCACTCTCCTCGAAGTCGGAATGAGTTTTGGTTCGTGTGGTTTTTAACTTCAACATCATCTAATAACGTTGTTAAGATTTTTCCTTCCGACATATCTTGAGCAGTGACTATTTGGTCTGAAAAATTAAACTTAACGCATCCAGCTGGGAAAGTAATTGTGCTTAGAGAGTTCCCTGCATTATTAAAAGGGTATTTTTTCCCTTCTTCAGTTTTATCTATTGAGAATGCTTTTGTAAAATTTCGATTTTTAGAAAAACATATAATGTATTCGAATTTTGAACCTAAGTTCTTGTTTAGAAAGGATGGTTTCTTCTTTTTTTCCCAGCAGAATGATGTGATGAAATTTGCTTCGCCAAATATTTCTATTCCAATTGCTTTTAGGTTATGGATTTCGTTTTCGTCGATAGATATGAATATCACTCCATCATCAGCTAACAAGTTCCGAGCAATTTTTAGTCGTGGGTATAGCATAGACAGCCAATCTGAATGGAATCGACCATTGCTTTCAAGATTAGTGACTAGTTGATTACCGTTTTCACCAACTTGATTGCTGCTTGACAAGAAATCAGTGCTGGATTGAGAAAAGTTATCTCTGTAAATGAAATCCTTACCTGTGTTATAGGGTGGGTCAATATAGATCATTTTGACCTTGCCTAAGTAAGTTTCTTGTAAGAGTTTTAGTGCTTCTAGGTTTTCACCCTCTATAAACAGATTTTTAGTGGTATCAAAATCAACACTTTCCTCTCGTACTGGTCGAAGCGTCTTAGCAATAGGGACATTTGCATTAATTAAAGCTTCACGTTTTCCTGGCCAATTTAAGTGATAGCGCTCCTGTGGCCCTTCCACGATTGAGTCTGATAACTCTTGCTTTAACTGGTCAAAATCAATTGCNNTGTGCATTTTCAGCTTATCCATAGGTGTTCCTTTTTATTATTGCAGTAGCAAATTCTGCTGGGTTTGCAGCTGCTTTAGCTCAGTGTGCAGGGCTACTTTTCGATTAAATTGTTTTTCGTTGTTTAGTTTGCTTTGTAACCGAGAAATGTCACGGTTTAGCTTTGTTAGTTGTTCGGTGCGAGCGATCCAGTCATCGGTGCTTTCGTTCGGGCGTTGTGGCAGATTAACCAGCACACCCATTAAGCGCTTATACAAAGCGGCCAAGTCGAGCACGACTGGCAAGGATAAGCGCTGTTGGTCTGCCGGTTGCCAGTTAGACGCAAAATAGCGACTGATTAGCCATTTACTGATGTCGGTAGCGTTAGGTCTTTTATAAGCAGCAATA
>DITM01000041.1:5643-6172 GCA_002422845.1 Candidatus Paracaedibacteraceae bacterium UBA6184 | reverse complement strand
GACATTTCTTAACACTCTATGAACAAACGAAAGATATTTGTGATTAACACTTGATCTAACTCACCTATTCACATTACGATAATAAAAAAAAAGGATAATAATATGCCAGGTCCTACAGTATCAATGGGAGCCCTAACAATGTGTTCATTTGGAATGGCTCCATCTACGCTAATAGTCCTCCCCATTTCAATGACACTGACAGATTTTATGCCCGGTGCCAATATTATGGCGATGGCTCCAATTGTGAATGTTGTACCCTTTGCAATGTGCACAAGCCCTGCTAATCCTATTGTGATTGCACTAACAGCAGCCGCTTTAGGAGTCCCAACACCCGCACCATGTATCCCCATGACTGTCGCACCTTGGATACCTACGGCTCCGAATGTAATGTTAGGTGGAATTCCCGTATTAACAGCAGATACAATAACAATGTGCATGTGGGCAGGAATAGTAAAGACGACATTTCCGGGGGAAGTGAATGTGATTTCGATTTAAAGGTGGTGGGCGATGACGGGATTGAACCGCCGAC
>DITM01000041.1:0-5628 GCA_002422845.1 Candidatus Paracaedibacteraceae bacterium UBA6184 | reverse complement strand
GCTCTACCGCTGAGCTAATCGCCCCTTTAAGATGAACCATTTATATCGTTTTTCAGCAATCTTGTAAAGTAGTTTTTACGATATTTATTAAATTTTACGACAGTTTAGGAATTAATTGGCAAAAGAATGAATAATTATTTCACACAGCTCTTGAGAATCTAGTGTTCATACCTATAATACTTTTAGCGGATATATACTAAAATAGCGAATAAATTTAGGACCTTGAATAATCTTACACAAAAGTCTGTCAAATTTGACAATTTTAAAAAATGTGGTACAGTATTTTTTTTAGGAGAGAATTATGTATAATAAATACGACTTTCACAATTTAATGCAGTCTTTTTTTCAATCTCAAGTTCAGTCGGCGCAAGAGTTTTCAAAGTATAAAGATCAGCTATCAGACTCTATGCTTTCTTTAGCTCATAGACATATTGATACATCAATTCAAAGCTTAGAAAAGTTCCACGAACATGTATCAAGTGATGCTTCAACACTAAAGTCAGATATCCTGGCTGCTACACTTAAAACAGCCATTGATCATCACAATCACTTTAAAAACCATTTAAGATTACACAAAGATAGTTCAAACTCTCGAAATCAAACTTTTCGCCGCTTAGCCACTGGCACCTCCATGGCTGTCTTTGGATTAATGTCTGGTGTAAAAGCATCTACTTTACAAAATACCGATGGTCAACTAACCCCTCGTTCTACAGCACACGCGTGGATAGCAGAAAAAGCATCCGGTAAAACACCCTTAAAATCTCCATCTACTGTCCATCAATCTTTATACTCGGCTGCTAATACTGCTAAAACGGCGGGTGATCCAGAACGTGTCCTAGAACTATGGCGCACCCAACAGGCATTTACACAAGAGTCTAACAGAGAACCTTACCGCAGCGATGAAATTATTGGACCATCTACTGTCCATCAATCTTTATACTCGGCTAGTAAGACTGCTCAAACGGAGGGTAATCCAGAACGTGTCCTAGAACTATGGCGCACCCAACAGGCATTTACACAAGAGTCTAACAGAGAACCTTACCGCAGCGATGAAATTATTGGACCATCTACTGTCCATCAATCTTTAAAAGATGCTGCTAATACTGCTAAAACAGCGGGTAATCCAGAACGTGTCTTAGAACTATGGCGCACCCAACAAGCATTTGCACAAGAGTCTACTATTTTAAACATGTCTACAGTTATTCCAGCATCTACTGTCCATCAATCTTTTGATTCCGCCTTACACAAAGAGACAAATTCTACTCGCATCGTTAGCTTACATGACTCTTGGTCTGAATTTGAAACGACCAACAAAATTAGTGATTATTCTCAGAAACGTCCAGCTGATTTCAAAGCTAAATATGATGCCGCTAAAAAAGAAGTTGAAGCAGCGCGTAGTTTAGTTCCTGCACAAGGTCTTGAAGAGGCTACAACAGCAAACACCTTATCGGTTGCATTCTTGATTGCTGAACATGGACGATCTAATATCGACACGTCATCTTTAACTAACTTGCAAACAAGCTTTAATACATACTACAAAACAGCCGTTTTAAGATTACACCCAGATAAAAATCCAAGTGATGCAGAAAAATTTAAAACACTAGGATCACACAAAGCTTGGATAGATTCTCTAACCCCAGAAACATTTGCTGCAAGCGCAAAGTAACCATCCCCACTAAATCAAAAGCCCTACGTTATGTAGGGCTTTTTTTTAATTAAGATGCCATTTTCTTCAGCAAATCTGAATATTTATGTTGGGCATTTGGATCTTTCGTCAACAATGACACAAAAATACCGACTATAAATGAACCTGGAATGGTAAAAATACCAGGGTTTTTGAAGGGAAAAATACAATATTCACAGTGTAAAATATCCACCATCACCGTCGGTGACAGACCAATCAACATAACGCTGGACAATGCTCCCACAACCATACTCGCAACAACTCCAGATGTTGTGGCGCGTTTCCAATACGTCGCCAAGATCAATGCGGGAAAATTGCTGCTGGCCGCAATTGAAAAGGCCAACCCTACCAACACAGCAACGTTTTGCCCTTGAAAGGCGATTCCCAATAAAATTGAAATCAGTCCCAACACAATCGTTGAAATTTTTGCAACGCGAATCTCTTCACCCTTTTTCACGCTNNCGCTCCCGACAACGTAAGTCCCGCCACAACAGCCAATATCGTTGCAAAAGCAACAGCAGAAATGTATCCCAACAATGTGGGCCCACCTAATGTTTGAGCCAACAATAAGGCCGCCATATTGCCCCCCTTATCAAAGTTGGCAATCACGTCTCGCCCAACATACGCCATGGCACCAAATCCTAAGAAAAACGTCAGCAAATAAATAAACCCAATCATTCCCGTTGCATACAACGCAGATTTTCGCGCAGCGATTCGATCAGGCACTGTATAAAACCGCATCAATATGTGTGGCAGCCCTGCCGTTCCAAACATAAATGCCAACCCTAACGACACCAAATCCCATGAATTAGAATACAACTTACCCGGTTCTAAGTATTCATCGCCATAAATTAACGCTACTTTTTGAGTTAATTCTAACGGATTCCAATTGCATTTCACCAAAACAAGGTACGATAAAATGACAGCGCCGATCATCAACAATACGGCCTTGGTCATTTGAACCCAGGTCGTTGCAATCATTCCTCCGAACAGCACATAAACGATCATCACTGATCCCACAATGATTTCAGCGGTAATATAAGGAATTCCAAAAATCAGTTGTATTAAATACCCTGCCCCCACCATTTGCGCCAACAAATAAAACAATGTACACAACATGGAACTTACTGCCGCCGAAATACGAACAGGTACAGGATTCATGCGAAACGCAACTGCATCTGCAAACGTATACTTTCCCAAATTACGCAAAGTTTCCGCCACCAAGAACAAAACCAATGGCCACCCCATCAACCCCATTAAAGGATAGATCAACCCATCAAAGCCATTCATCGCAATTAAGCCCGTAAATCCAAGAAAACTGGACGCACTCACGAAATCACCGACCAAGGCTAATGCATTTTGAAATGCAGAAATTTTTCCACCCGCAGCATAAAAATCTTCGGTTAGCTTAGTCCGCTTGGCCGCAACAAACGTTAATACCAACGTCGATATAATCATTGCGACAAAGAAAAGAATTGTTGTTGTGCTTGCCATGTGATCCCCTATTTCTTTTCTCGACAGTTAACTATTCGTACATAACCCCACGTTAATAACACCGCAAACGTGATTACACTCACAAATCCAATCATCCCAACCGTTAATCCTGGAACCACTTGATAAGATACAAATTCCTTACATCCAACAATGGCATATAAAAATACAAAGTTAATGATAATAAGAACAGCTGAAAATAGAAACGATACTTTTGACGATTTCATAATTGCTTCCGTGAAATAAAAGGGCTCATTGCTGAGCCCAACGATTAATGAACAGTTTCTGTTGAAAGTGGCTCATCTGATTGCGTTAAGCGCGCAATCTTAGCCCAGTTAGACATCGAAATAAAATGTGCGTAAACTAAATACAACCAGCCCTTTTTATGCCAATCTAAAATAGTCTCATCGGAAAGATCCTTAAATTTAGCTTCATCAATGACACAAAATCCAGTTAGACGCAATGCTTTACCATCAGGGGCCGTCAGCTCTGCTTGGTTTTCAATCAACAAGTCTTGATCAATCAATGCCGCAACAAAATCACGCGTTGCATTTAAATAGCTTTGATAGTCTGAGCATGTTTTTAAAGCATTTTCCGCAAATTCAGTGGGCTTATTGTCTTCAAACAATGGATTTTCAGCCGATGTTGTTACAATATCAGCATCCACATCCATACATAATACCAATTGGTCATTGGCTTCATCTTCTAAAAAGATAAACGGATAACGGTTCACATATCCAGGGATATACTGATCTTTTGCCCATTCACCTTTGTCATTCACGAATACGTTTTCGCCTTCACGAAACCCTGTAATGACTAACGATGTTTTCACTTCATCCTTTATAAAAACAATGGGGTAATACTTAGCAGCAACCCCATATTCACTGGTAATCAAGGAAATAGAATTGGCTTTTTTTGCAAACGTATAATTCTGTCGTGCCGTTAAGCCTAATTTTCCGTGCTGCTCAAACGTTATCGCTTGAGGATTCTTGTAAAATAAGGGAAGTACTTGTTCTTTTTGCTCTGTCATGTGTTTAATACCTTATAACTATATAGCTTCAGTTAACGAAATTTTAACAACTTTGTCAATCCTGAATAACGACAAAGACCTCTGATCCAAGCAACGTGACGTTGCATCCAGATGTCACTTCGGGGGAGACGAAGGGTTCTGGAGGTTACTTCATATCTTCTTCTCGTGACTTTTCTTCTTCATCTAAAAGAAATTGGAAAAAGTCTGAAAAAGTTGGAAAAATCTTATATTCATATTGCATTTTTTCTTTGCTAAAATAATTTTCCAAGTCATAAATAGAACACCATATAACTGTGCCTTCAATACTTGTGGCATCTAGGAGAATTATCCCAGCCTCGTCTAAGTATAATACAATATTATTATCTGAGTTTGCAAATCTATCCCGCACACCCAAAGTAGCTGCAATTACACTTTCGGTAAGGTTACTGCCAAAATTAAAAAAGCTCACAAATTGACAATATTCATATGAACAAACCGCATTAAGTTCTTTAAAGGTTTCGGGTAGTTTTATATCTAACTCTGACTCAACTCGTTTATAATCAACCTCAGATAAAGGATGATTTCCTAAACTAAGTTGAATCTGCTGTTGAAGTTTTTTTAAGTTCATTTTGAACCCTTTCTTTCCAATATTGTTTTGCTTCACCTTTCCAAGTGGTATGATCAACAGGAAACTCAGGGTGTTTTTTACCAAAACCATATTGCCTATATAAAACTTTAAACGGTGTCTTTCCATTCGTCCAGTTTCTTGATGCTGGGATCAGGCAAAGCCATCATTACTTAATCGGCTTTTCGCACTTTTTAAATGCTTCTTGTACTGTGTTAAGAATGTCTTTAGGATCCAATGAACTCTGCTTTATAACATAGCAAATCGACTGTATAATGGCGCCATCAGCTTGACCCAAAAACGCTTGAACCGATCCCTTAACAGGGGTTTTACGCTAGCATATCTTACACTTACAATGGTCTCCATTAATCTTTTGTTTTTAGCCGTTCTATCTTAATACTTCCCCCGCCTGGACTCGTTTTTTCCACTCAAGCCCATCAAATTCAAATACATCTTTTTCTATTAATTCGATCATTTTACACTTAATCGCAAACTGATAGTGATCTCCGAAGGTAAGATGATAATAATCGCCTTCTTTTATTAAATTGAACTCAAACAAACCAATTCTTACCATTGTTGCATTTTCTTCTAGTACGATTTTCAAATCATTGACTTCTAATAATTTAAGTTGATATTTTTTTAAAGTTGATTTATCTGAAATCATTATAGTAAGTACAATTTCCTCCATAAATAAATTATAGTCAAAATCGTACAACTCTCCGCCACTAAGTGAGCAAATTGATTTTTCTAAGTTTTGACTCATTGTAGATCCTTATTTATTTAATATTAACTTAAGGGGCTGTACCAGATAACATAGAA
>DITM01000005.1 GCA_002422845.1 Candidatus Paracaedibacteraceae bacterium UBA6184 | reverse complement strand
TAAAAAAGTAAAACACTTTAACAACTAACTACAACTCAAAGGAATACTACCACTTACACACGAAATTATTTCAAATTCATTTTCAAACCTTACCCCTCCTGCGCCGAAGGTGGGTTCAAAACACCACCATTAACCAACCCATCGGATGCAACGTCACGTTGCTGGGTCAAAAATCCCCCTCATATTTCTTATAATACGTCTCAAACCACATCGAATCCAACCCATCGGATGCAACGGCACGTTGCCTATTTGGTGGAGCTTAAAGCTGCTTTCATAAATTTCAAAATGTGATCTAACAAGGGTGCATCTGCTGGGGGCATTGGATAGGATTTTAGATCCTCTAAATTAACCCAGGAATATGATTGTCCTTCGTTTGGGTGAATGGATCCTGACCATTTTTTACATATAAACAGGGGCATGATCATAATAAAATCATCATATTTTTGACTTGCAAACGTTAGGGGGATTAGATCATCTAACTCAACATGCAGGCTTAATTCTTCCATTAACTCTCGTTGAATTGCTGTTTCGGCAGTTTCACCGGGTTCAAGTTTTCCGCCAGGAAATTCCCACAAACCTTCCATATTTTTGCCTTTTGGGCGTTGGGCATATAAGACTTGATTCTGATCATTGATTAACGCAATGGCAGATACAACTATTAATGGCTTATACACGGTAATGGATTCCTCCTTTTAGTAAGTCTTTAATCGCCTGAGTAGCTAATTGATCAGCCCGCTCATTCATGGGGTTTCCAGAATGTCCTTTGACCCAGAATAAGTTTATGTCGTGCTGTTGAAACAGAGCATAGAGCTTTTCCCATAAATCTTGATTTTTTACGGGTTGTTTTGTGGCGGTTAGCCAGTTATTTTTAATCCAGTTGTGCATCCATGACTCGCAGCCATCTTTCACATATTTGCTGTCGGTATAAAGATCTACTTTACACCGTTCGTTTAACGTTAATAAGGATTGAATAACCCCCATCATTTCCATGCGGTTGTTGGTAGTATGTTTTTCTGATCCAGAAATGACTTTTTCAGTGGCTTGATAGGTTATGATGGCACCCCATCCGCCGGCTCCGGGATTCCCCTTGCAGGCACCATCTGTATATATAATAATATGTTTCATGCTCTACCAAAATGAATGGGGGCTTTCGCCCCCAATAAATTAATCATAACTTTTATTAAGAGTTATTGCTTAGCTTCCTCAGGCTTGCTCTCAGCAGTAGTTTCTTCAACTACAGCGTCTTCAATTTTTTTAGCATCTTCTTTAATTTCTTCTTTTGCTTCTTCCGCAACTTCTTTTACTTCGTTGATAACAGTTTCAGCTTTTTGTTCAACTTCTGATGCAACGTCTTTAACGTTTTGCTTGTTGAATACGAAATATAATACTGCTGCAACAACGATAATAATTAATAACCAGATTCGATTCATAGTATGACGCCTTTTGCTAATTTAAAACACCCCTATTATAAAAACTTTTTTAAGAAAATCACGTGCTTTTTTCATAATTAGCCTGTAATTTTATTAAAGATGGTTAAAAAGGCTTATTTGTATGGCATTTGGTCACGTAAAAAAACAAGAAAAAATAAGACTTCCCCTAAAAAAAAGCATATTTAACTCAACTCAGCTGATCGAAACGATCTTATGGGTGGATGCATTGGTGTCGGGAAGATATGTTAAACATCCCGATAATTTTACATATGCAGACATGAGTGATAGTTCTTATACCACCTCATTTTTAGCGCAATGCTATTCAGATGCGACTTTCTATCACCGAAACTTAGAGTATGCAGAACATGCAAAGAATCTTTTAGATTTACCTGTTGCGGTTGGATCACAACGTTTGCACTACCTATATCAAGGGAACAGCGTATCCTTTGCAACAGTGGAGGAACGGTCTCAGATATTTGAATTTATTCAAGGTAATCTAGCGCCAGGTGGGTATGTGATCATTCCCTATGAGGCAACAACCGGATGGGCGGAATATCGAGTAGTTCTAGATTTATTGAGAGAGATGACGTTTCGTATGACGGCACCAATTACATCAGAATGGTTGGATCGAGTATTCTATGAGTTAAGTACGTTATCGTTAAAGAAAATTACAGCCCTTAAAAACAAGGCTTTTTTAGACAAGTTATTAGCATATTTGAAATCATTAGATTCCATACACCTGGAGAAGATTTTGAAGGGGGCGGACTTTCATACGTTTTATCCGAATCAAATTCGTGAGGCTCTTAATCAAAATAACCGGGGTGCTTTTAGGTTTGTTGGAACGTTACCTGTGTCGCGAAATTATATCAAGCTTGGGTTGGATCAAGATCAAAAAGCATTTTTAGGGGATACGTCGGATATGCTGATGGCGGCTCAACGGCATGACTTGATGATGATGCCATTTCAGCGCGTTGATATATGGCAGCGAAGTTATGATAAGAACGATCATATTCAAACAGGCACAACCTCCGATTTTCATTTTGGGTGTGTGTCGGATTTTGATCAATTTGCCTCAAAGGTTCAGAAAGCCCATGTCAAGCTTAGTTTTACAGATGCAATCTTTACAGAGATGCGAAAATGTTTCAGTAAAGGATTTATGACGATTCATGAAATTGTGCAACATCTACAGCACCAAGTGCGGGCTCCTCAAGAAGTTGTGGATCGACTGATGTTGTTAGTCATGGGGGATCAGCTTCGATATACATTAAAACATCCTCATTTTTTAGATGTTGATACAAACATCAAACCGCCTAAGTTAAAATTTAAGGATGTTCGAAATCAAGAAATGTTTTCAGAGATCAGACGTTTTTTACAAGAATCAGGGATTGTTATCGAGCCTAATTCAGGTTTGATGATTCCATTCGATAAAAAGACATCCATGGTGATTGCCGCACTAACAAAGCTGCATGAATCCTTGGTGCCGCAGTATTGCGCGGAAATTTGGATGGAGTATACACAACAAGACGTTGATTTAGCCCAGGTTCAAAAAGAGTTTAAATCCATTTTGATCTTTTTTAAACGGCATTATGTTGGGAAATTTCTTGAACTTTGTCTCATAGATCAGGTATTAGTTGATTAACTGTTTAAGGGAATGAGAAAAACGTGAATCAAGAATTAACACACGAGTCTGTATCATATGGCAGGCTATTGCGGAAAAAGGGCTTTGTTCCGTATTTAATCTCAGAGTTTTTATCTGCATTGTCGGATAACACGTACAAGTTCTTTTTAATGTTTTTGATTAAAGGAATGTTTGATCATGAAACAACGGCCATTTATATTGCGATGATAGGTGCGATATTTTCTGCGCCGTATTTATTATTCTTGGGATACGCGGGATATTTATCAGATCGCTTTTCTAAACGAAATATCTTTATGTACGTCAAGTTATCCGAGATCTTCATTACAGGTTTTATTTTATTATCGATGTTCATTGGCAACATTGATTTTATGTTAGTGTGTTTGTTTTTAATGATGACACGTTCATGTATCTTTTTCCCGGCTAAAGTTGGGTTGCTTCCAGAGTTGTTGGAAAAACAGTATTTGTCTGTCGCCAATTCACTGTTGTGGATGAGTGTTTTTATCGCAGCCATTATTGGGGCAGTCTTGGGTGGTTTGTTTGTTGAATGGTTTACATCTCAATTATGGATGGTTGGGTTAATTTTAATCGGGGTTGCTGTTCTTGGATATTTGAACAGTTTAAGGATTCCCAAAACGGATGTGGTTGTGATTAACAAGCCATTCCCAATTAATCCGTGGAGAGATATTTGGGAAAGTGCGAAAACAATTCGGCGACGCAAATCAATTGCCGTTGCAATTTTAGGCATTGGCTGGTTTTGGTTCTTGGGAGCCTTGGTGCAAATGATTCTACCTTTGTATGGTGAGACGATTCTGCACGTAAACGATTTTTATTCAAGCTTATTGCAAGGGGTGATTGGTCTTGGAATTGCGGCAGGCTGTATCGTCTCAGGTTGGTTTTCGAAAGATACTTATGAACCAGGATTGATTCCGTTTGGATCGATTGGAATTGCTATCGGAACATTGTGGGCGGCATTTTCAGGGGATTCATATATTCAAACGGTCATCGGGTTATCTATCACAGGTTTCTCAGCCGGTTTATTTATTATTCCGATTTATACCTTTTTACATCAACGTGCAAAAGGAAACGAGCGGGGGCGTATTTTTGCCACAGCAAACTATGTTGATACATTGGGGATGTTAATAGCATCGTTTGCATATTATGTATTTAGCTCTACTATTTTTAGATTACCTGAAGATAAAATACTGGCATTGTTTGGCGTTGTAACTGTAGCGATTACAATTTATGCGTTAAAAGAACTGCCGATATTCTTTTTCAGATTGATTAATTTCTTAATTACCCGAGTTTCATATCGAATTAATGTTAAAGGACTTGAGAACATTCCAGATAAAGGAGGGGTGATTTTAGTACCAAATCACGTCACCTATATTGATGGGTTGTTGATTTGGTCAGCGTGTCGCAAACGTAATATTTCCTTTATGATTTACCATAAAATGTATAACTTAAAGTTGTTCAGTTGGTTGTTTAAGATATTGCAGTACATTCCTGTATACGAAGGAAAACGTGTTAAAGAGTCTTTGGACGTCGCAAAAGACCACCTGCAAAAGGGTGGGACTATTTGTATTTTCCCAGAAGGAGAATTGACGCGAACGGGAAGCATGTTACCATTCCGCCGTGGTGTGGAGCGATTGATCGAAGGCGTATCTTCCAAGAACGTTCCTATCATTCCCGTCTATATTGACCAAGTTTGGGGGTCGATATTCAGTTATGAGCGCGGGAAGTTCTTCTTTAAAATACCGCATGAGGTGCCTTCAAAAATTTCTATTACATTTGGTAAGCCCTTGCCATCAGGCACAACAAGCCAAGAGATTCGACAAGCTGTAACAGAACTTGGGTATGCCTCCGTACAGCTGCGCAAATCTAAACAAGATATTTTGCCGTTAGAAATCTTAAAAATTGCAAAGAAGCGTTGGTTTTCACCGATGCTGACGATGCCGCAAATAAAGCCTATTAGCTATGGAAAGTTAATCATCACAGCGATAAAGTTTATTGAGGTGTTGGCACATCGTTTAAACCCAACGTCTAAGGTCATAGCTGTGGTTGGGCATCCATCTTTCTTTACAGTGATTGCAAATTTAACGTTGATGTTTATGAATAAGACGGTGGTTAATCTGTCATCAAACTTATCGGATAAGGAACTGCGAGATGCATGTAAAGCATTAAACGTGGAAGAAGTTCTGGTGTTTGATGAAAGTAAATCGTTAGAAGGGTGTGTAAAACATCTGATTCGCGCTGAAGATTTCCGCGTAAATGTGTTTAAATCTGCGGTCATTGGAACGGGAGTATTGTTATGCCCGTTACGTTTTCTAGTTCAAAAACTATTGGGGAATAAGGCGGGGCCTGATGATGTGGCGTTGATCTTATCAGACGATATCAATAAGCCCACGCATATTACACATTACAATATTTTATCCAACGCCGAAGCATTTTCTCAATTGCTATTTATGCGCCACAAAGATTGGATTTTGTCAGAGGCATCGTACCAAACGTCGGTTGGATCGATTGGTCAACTGTGGTATCCGTTGTTAAATGCAGTGGGTATTGCGTGTACAAATGTTGAACCTGATCGGGTAACGGTAAGTACGATTAACGCATTGATGAAACAGTATAAAATTACGTTGTTGATATCAAATAGCGAGTTCTACCGCAAGATTTTAAACTCTGGTCAAGCACTGACATTCCCTGATGTTCGATTTGCTGTGGCGGTAGGTACGACCAAAGATGATTCGATTTATACTCAATTTGAAGAAAAAATTCAGGTGGAATTATTTGAGGGATTCGGATTACCTGAAATCCCGTTAGTGGTTTCTTTGAATCATAATAACTATATTTCGGGATCGATTAAACAAATTGGAACTAAAAAAGGGTCTTTCGGAAAGCCATTGCCGGGTATTCAAACTCAGATTGTTGATCCTAAAACAAAAGCTATTTTGCCGGCAGGTGCAGAGGGGATTCTTATGGTTAAAGGTCCGAATATTCCTGCGAATATTGCAACGGAGGATGGGTGGATTAATACGGCTCAACGGGCATTGATTGACGAGGAAGGATTCTTGCACTTGATATCAGAAGGTAATGCTTAGCGTTCACGACACCATAGCTGCGAATCAGTTAGCAGCTTCGGATCCGCAGGCGAACGTATGGGTGAATGCGTCTGCGGGATCGGGCAAAACCAAAGTATTGATTGATCGATTGTTGCGATTATTGTTGCAAGGTGCAAACCCTAAAGCCATCGTGTGTATCACATTTACTCAAGCTGCTGCTTTGGAAATGAAGCAACGGCTGCATCATATCTTAGAACAGTGGGTAATGCTGCCTGTTCCTGAACTTATCAAACGGTTGCAGCACTTAAATCCTGATATAGACATAACATCCCAAGTTGTGTCCAAAGCACGGCTGCTGTTAAATCAGATTTTCGATGAGCCTATTCAGATTCAAACCATTCATAGCTTTGCTCAAACGATATTATCCAGTTGTCCCGCAGAAAGTAAGATTCCGTTTGCATCACGATTGATGGATGATGTGACGATGAAGCGATTGATTAAGCAAGCCGCATCAGAATTGTTGACGGGATCTGAAGGTGAATTGCAGCGTATTTATTCAGTGTTTTCACGGGCTAAGTTTAATGGCATTGTTGAAAAGATTCTGGATGAACAAGCGTTCTTTCGATTTATATTAATGGATGGAATTGATGCGTTTCAAGAAAGATTAGAAGAGTACATCAATCACCCAAGATTAGAAGCTGATGTGTTGGAAGAGGTATCGCTGACCTTGGGTGCCTTTCATTTTGATCGGTTAGCAAATATCCCAGAAGCCACAGAGAACGATAAGTTATTTATTCAATCCGTGTTGAAGGCGTTGACGTCACGGCGGCTGGAGTCGTTAACGGATGTTCTGTTGACAGAGAAGGGAACAGCCCGTAAGCGATTGGTATCTAAGAAAGTAAGCGATGTTTATCCCGATGAGGTTTCTCAACTGTTCCGATTGGCAGATGAGGTCTTTGAATGGGATCAAGAAATTAAGCGAGATCGCACGATTCAAAGTACACTGTTGGTTGTAACCCTGGCGTCAGAATTTTTGGCGTATTACACAAATTTAAAACTGGAAAAAGGATATTTGGATTATGATGATCTGATTTTTAAAACATTAGAGGTGTTATCAGATCCATCGATGGCTCAAAATATCCTATACAAATTAGATCGAAAGATTGACCATATTTTGGTGGATGAAGCGCAGGATACAAATATTTTTCAGTGGAAATTGATTGATTGTATCGTGGATGGTTTCTTTCAAAATGAAGATCATAAAACTATCTTTGTCGTTGGTGATCATAAGCAGGCGATTTTTGGGTTTCAAGGGACTGATCCTGACATTTTTCACCGCATTAAAACCCATTATTTAGGCAAATCTTCGTTGCGTTCTTGGAATGATATTTCATTAGATGTATCGTTTCGATCGATGCAAGGGATCCTGGATTTTGTGGATCGTATTTTTGAACGCCGACCTTTAATTGAAGCATATTCAAAGCATACAGCGTTTCAAGGTGCCGGGGGAAATGTTGTAGTGCACCCATTGTGTACGGTTGAAGATGAGCACATACAAGATGTGTATGAGGTGTTTGCGAACCAAATTGCCGATGAAGTAAAACAGATGATTGGATCTGAGATTACCCATAAAGGTAAGTCGCATCACGTGCATCCCAGAGATATCTTAATTCTGATTCGACGTCGTGGTGAGCATTTAGATCAGCTGCAAAAGGCTCTGAGTGATCGGGGAATTCCATTTTCAGCCCCCAATCGTCAGATGATTCATGAAGATCATCTAGTTCAATTCATTTTGCAAACGATCGCTTTGAGTGTGCAGCCACTGGATCATCTGAGTGTAATGGGATGGTTGATGAACCCATTGGTGAATATGAAATCAGAAGGATATGACTATGCAGTGCGACGTATAGTAGAGGAACAGCCGCTGATTGAGTATATTCGTGATCATCCGACATTTATTTCCATGACGCGCGCAGTTGAAGGATATTCATCCTTGGAAGATTTATATTTGAGAGTTAGCTTGTGGGCGATTGATCATTTACCTGTTGAAACTTACCATATTTCAAACGCATTAACGTTGTTAGAGAACCTAAAGGTTTGGCAGTTAAATGGAGATTTAAAGACAGCTTATTCGGAATTATTTGCATATATTCAAAGCTTACCGATGTCGCAGGTCAATCGAACGGAAGAGGATGCGTTACGTATTCTGACGGTGCATGGTGCAAAGGGGCTGCAAGCGCCAATTGTTATTCTTGCGGATTCGACTCAATTACCCATAGTGCGAAGCATATTTGTAACGGATGAGGTTGAAACGATGTTTTTATGTACATCGACAAGTCAGGAGGAAACAATGGAGTATAAGGCGTTAAAAGAGCGATATAAAGAGAGTCAATTAAAAGAGTATTACCGGTTGTTATACGTGGCATTGACGCGTTCGGAAAGTCAGTTGCATATTTTTGGTGCAACGAAAACAAAAGTTTCAGAAGATTCATGGTATGGCAACATGCAGTTGCACCAGGGATGATCCCTGGACCCATTAGGCAACGTGCCGTTGCATCCGATGGGTTGGATTCGATGTGGTTTGAGACGTATTATAAGAAATATGAGGGGGATTTTGACCCAGCAACGTGCCGTTGCATCCGATGGGTTGGATTCGATGTGGTTTGAGACGTATTATAAGAAATATGAGGGGGGTTTTTGACCCAGCAACGTGACGTTGCATCCATTAGGTTGGTTAATGGTGGTGTTTTGAACCCACCTTCGGCGTGGGAGGGGTAAGGTTTGAAAATGAATTTGAAATAATTTCGTGTGTAAGTGGTAGTATTCCTTTGAGTTGTAGTTAGTTGTTAAAGTGGTTTACTTTTTTTAATTAAACGCACCGAGGCATCCCCTGAAAATCACGTGACAA
>DITM01000028.1 GCA_002422845.1 Candidatus Paracaedibacteraceae bacterium UBA6184 | reverse complement strand
TGAATGAGTTTTTTTGTCACGTGATTTTCAGGGGATGCCTCGGTGCTTTTTTAATTAACCAACCAACTAAACAACAAAAGGAATACTACTACTTACACACGAAATCATCTTAAATTCATTTTCAAACCTTACCCCTCCCACGCCGAAGGTGGGTTCAAAATCTCTCTTATCTCCCCACGTCCATAACACGTCTCAAACCACATCGGATCGAACCCAATGGATGCAACCTCAGGTTGCCCAACCTCACTCGTGTTTTTTATAACACGCCTCACATCACATCGAATGCAGCGTCACGCTGTCAACGTTACTTTATCCATGTTCAGTTTTATTAAGTATGTCAACACAAGTTCTGCAAGCTTTACGATGAAGGTCTTTCATTTTATTGCCTTGCGTGCTATCCTGCAAAAAATTATTTTCTTAAGGACAGCAAATGAAAATTGGCGGTAATGAAATTCGCGTCGGATATGTAATTGAACATAAAGGTCGCAAGTGGTTTGTCACCAAAACAGACCATGTTAAGCCCGGAAAAGGCGGCGCATTCGTTCAAGTAGAAATCAAAGACATCCAATCTGGCACTAAATCCAACGAACGATTCCGCTCCAGCGAAACGGTTGAACGCGTTTATATGGAAGATCGGGATTATCAATATTTATATACTGATGGTCAGGAATACACATTTATGGATCAAGAATCATTTGATCAAGTTGCTTTAAATCCAGCATTAATAGGCGATGCAGCACCATTCTTAGCAGAAAGCATGATCGTTCGTGTGTCTATGTGCGATGGAGAACCTATCGCAGTAACATTGCCCGAAACCATTATTATGGAAGTTGTAGAGGCTGAACCAACTGTAAAAGGTCAAACGGCCAGTGCATCATTCAAGCCAGGCAAACTGGCCAATGGATTGCGTGTGATGGTTCCACAATATATTGAAGCGGGCACTCGAATTGTTGTAAGAACAGCAGATTGTACGTATGTTGAAAGGGCAAAAGACTAATGGCTTCTCAACGCACCCCTTTAAAATCTCCTCTAATAAATGTAATGAGTGCGGCTATACAAAAGGCAGCAAGAGGCTTATTGCGTGATTTTGGAGAGATTGAACGACTGCAGGTATCCGAAAAAAGCTTGGGAAACTTTGTAAGCTCCGCGGATATTAGAATCGAACAAATTCTGCATGAAGAATTGCACAAAGCACGACCTTCTTTTGGAATGCTTACCGAAGAAAGTGGAGAAGTCTTGCTTTCCACAGAATCTGAATGCCGGTGGATTATTGATCCTTTAGATGGCACAAAGAATTTTATTCATGGAATTCCTCATTTTGCTATCTCTGTTGCGGTTGAACAAAATGGCGAAATTATCGCAGGTATTACATATGATCCTATAAAAGATGAAATGTTTGCATCTGAAAAAGGTTGCGGTGCATTTATGAACGATAAGCGTTTGCGCGTTTCAAACCGCAAAGCCATGCGCGAATCACTCATTGCAACAGGTCCATCTTTAGTCCACAAAGAAACCTATTTAAATCTATTAAAGAAAATACATTCAACCATTTTTGGATTTCGTCGAATGGGTGCATCTTCACTAGATTTAGCATATGTGGCAGCCGGTCGATTGGATGCATTTTTAGAAATGGATCCTCTCGTTTGGGATACAGCAGTTGGATCATTGTTGGTACGCGAAGCTGGTGGCATTATCACAACAGTCGATGGTAAAAATCGCACCGATACTGTGGGATCAATCCTTGCATCAAACGGAAAAGTTCATACTGACTTGGTACAAACGTTTAAAGATTAAGCGCTGAACTGAAAAACAATTCGGTTAGGTTGATCAGAATCATATTCAACATGTTGGACTGATTCCGAATAACACCCGCGAGAATAATCAGCAATCACACGTCGCCAAAAATTGGCGGCGTTTTTGTTTTCAGGAATAACCGATACTTCCCATTGACCAGAGTGCATACTCCAAACCTGAGTCGCAGCAACCGTTCCAACGCCTTTGTTTTGGAATTTTGCTAAAACAAAAAACTCTCCTATATTCCAAACGGTTTCTGGAAAAATTCCCGATTGATTCAACAAGATAAACCCAGCTATTTCTTGATCAACGTGTATCAAAAATGCTCGCTTATTAGTATCTTGAAAATAATCTTTGAAATCAAAGCTTTCATATAATCCATCCAAAGGTAACGCCCAGTCGGATGATATAAATCCACACTCTCTGGACAGATCATACACATAAAAACGCGCCATGTTTTGTATCATGGGGTGATCAGAAATGCTGCATGGGGTAATGTTTGTTTTCAACTTAACCTCAGAAAAATATTATTCATTCACCAATCATTAACCATGATCTGATAAGTTGAACATAGGTAGGTAAGATACACCGGCGGCTAGGCTGGTGCGTAATAACCAACGACGAAACTATCACAAAGTACTGTGTGGCAGTATAGTCGAGATGGATCAAGGTTGGAATCTTAATTTATTCATATATCGCAAAAACTCAGTTTTTTGGATTGCTTGGTTATTATGTTGAGGCGGCGGCGGGGTGGGCTCGTTGGGATTACACAGTTGTTCAGGTGGGCCCCAATATTGGGGCAAGAACTACTCCCTCTCAAACATAAAAATCGGGTTTTTCATGCCATCTCAAACGGGTGTTCCTGTGTGACGCATCTCGATGCATATCGGATCTCTAACCTAATGGATGCAACCGCAGGTTGCCAGGTGGGGCCCAATATTGGGGTAAGAACTACTTCTCTCTCAAACATAAAAATCAGTGTTTTTCAGTAGAATCTAGATGAATCCAATATCTGAAAAAAGCCTATCTTTGCCTCTATCATTTTTGAGTAAAAACAACCCTCAGCCCTACTCTATCTTTATAATTAAGGTTGTTTTGTGAAAACTCATGAAAAAAAGCTGGATTTTACATCCAGCTTAGAGTATAAGATTGATCGTTATTGTTGTTCTTTTTAATTACGATCGTATAAATATCTCCTTATTGTTTTTATAGTTCGGAGATACTCCCACCTGCGGGGCCTACCCTTAAAGAAGACACCCATGAAACACCAAAGCCCCGCAACGGAAGATTGAAAAAACTGGAAACAGAAACACCCGACATATGTCGGGGAAGATAATCGTCAAAGTCGCCTAAAATACATTCTTGCATAACTTGAAAACACCTTCAAAACACCGTAACTAAAAATAGTGTAAGATAAAAAAAAATTTACGTCAATCAGTAAAAATATAAACTTTTTATAAGTAATTTTGTTGTGGGGCTAAATCCAATAAAAGCGAAAGAATATTGAACTTGTCTTGCTGAATATCTTTAGCCATCGCTATCGATTTTTTCTTAAAACACTGCCATATCAAAGGGATATTGATGATCCAAATTTTATTTCATTGGATGAATAATTTCAGAAACATTGCTAGAATTAATGATGAGACAGCAAAATATATGCGCGTTTTTTAAGCTAAAACACAAAAACCATACAGCTTGTTTCTAGCTGATTAAAAAAATGAGTTCGGGCAATATGACCGTTCCGGCTGAAAAAATGTTACTAGATCTGATCTGTTTTTATCAAAGCATAGAAGACATCTTGATGCAAATAAGACTATGGAGCTGTCGCAGCAGGCTCTAGTCAGCTCCGCCGTCTTCCAATTTTGATTGAATCCATTGAATAGTTTCAGATGTCATATGAACAAGTAATATTTGATGAGATCCTTTCAAAGCGACTTGAGAGTGCGCATATGCTTTTCTTACTGTTAAATATATGGATACTGCTGTAAAAACAGCAGTATTTAGTTTGCATAATTGCAAGGGAGTTGATAAATATTTAGGGGCTGTACCAGATAAC
>DITM01000067.1 GCA_002422845.1 Candidatus Paracaedibacteraceae bacterium UBA6184 | reverse complement strand
AGTTAATAGATACACGGTATCCATGCAATAGTAAAATATACATAGAATTGATGTATTAATGAACGGGATTCTTAGGGCATGTAACGGCACCGCGTTTGTGCGGTAAGCCCAGGAGGAAGTTAAAAGCTTGAACCAACTTTACAAACACCGAACTTCGAAACATTACGCATGAGGCGAATCCGCACGAAACGCATGTTATGCTTTCTGGATTATACCGACTTTTTTTCAAAAAGAGTGCTCAGGTGCATATTCCGGTTCATTCTGACCCCTCATTCCGGAACAAACTGACCCCCCATTCCGGAACAAGCTGACCCCGGGGTCAATATCTGCCGGAATGGCAGTACGGAAAATAAAAATGGGTTTTGGCGGCGTACTTTGTGGGACATCTTAACCTCTCACAAAGCAAAAAGCACATGGCCGCAACACCAAAACCCATGAATCAAATTAAGCAAATTTTACGACTTCACGCCCTTGGTGAACCCATCAAAAGTATCGCCCGTCAGCTGGGTATTGCCCGCAATACGGTCAAACGATACCTAGCCTTGCAACAAAGCAGCAAGCTGAATCTGTTGGATCTTTCCGAAGAGCAGTTTCATGAGCACATGAATCCCAAGACGACCCGATCTCAACGTCAACAGCGTTATGAGTATGTCAAGCAACGGTATGAACAGTATTTTGCACGCGAACTGCAACGCACCGGAGTGACCCGGCTTCACCTGTGGATCGAGTACCGTAACGAACATCCCCATGGGTATGGCTATAGTCAGTTCTGCTGGGTATTACAGCGTCTGGACATGAGCGCAAAGGTGTCGATGACCCACTTGCCCCACCAACCCGGAGACCAGGCTTATATCGATTTTGCCGGAAAACCCTTGTTCTACATCGATCCGTCCACGGGTGAACACGTGCGTGTATCGGTACTTGTGGTCACGCTCGGTCATAGTCAGTACACGTTTGTGCAGGCCACGGAAGATCAGACGACCGACTCCTTCGTGCACGGGCTGTCGCGGGCGATGGAATACTTCGGTGGGGTCCCACGGATGTTGGTCCCCGATAATCTGAAGGCCGCGGTGGTGCGCACAGACAAGTACGAGCCCACTCTCAACCACGTATTCAACGATTTTGCCGAGCATTATCGCACCACCGTGTTGCCCGCACGCAGCCGTAAACCCAAGGATAAAGCGCTGGTGGAGAACGCGGTACAGCAAGTTTACCGGAATATCTATGCTCCGTTGCGAGATACAACCTTCTTTAGTCTGGATCAGCTCAACTCGGCCATAGCGACCCATCTTCAACTATGGATGAACCGAATGATGAGCCAGCGCGGCGCCTCCCGGGCGGAACTCTTCGAGACGGTAGAACGTGCGACCCTGCTGGATCTACCCGCTACACGGTTCCAGATCCGCAAGTACCGGGAGTTGAAGGTAGCACAAAACGCCCACATCGAACTGCGTGAAGACCGTCACTACTACAGTGTCCCATATAGCTGGATCGGTCGACAAGTGCAGGTGTGTTACACCCATGATCACGTCCATATCTATGGGGACCATCAGCTCTTAGCGGTGCACCCACGGGATCGCAGAACCCATCGATACACGACCACTCCCGATCATCTCCCGTCAACCCATCAGCACTGGCTCAAGCGGAATCCGAATTTTTATCACCAATGGGCCCAGCGTGTGGGCGACGACGTCGCGCTGTTTGTGGCAAAGATCTTCGAGCACGTCCGTCACCCCGAACACGGATACAGACGCTGCGACGGGTTGATGGCCTTGCACCGAAAAAGCGATCATGACGCGTTCGTGGCTGCCATTGGCCTGGCATTACATTTGCACACCTACTCCCTGAGCTTTGTTCGCAATGCGATCACCTCCGGGATGGCCCAGACCGAACCAAGTTTCTCTACCTCCATCAAAGAACTTCCTGTGCATGAGAATGTGCGGGGAAGCTCCTATTACCGTTAATCAATACCTAAAATCTATGGAATCCACCGTAATCATCGAAGACCTCATGCACCAGCTCCGCCTGTCGGGAATGTCCCAACACTGGCAAAGTATGTTGCAGACCCGTTCGTTCCAACAGCTCAGTGTCCCCGAAGCCTTGCAGACCTTGTTGGAAAGTGAATCCTTGCACCGGCAACAACGAAAGGTCGTGCGACTCCATAAGGCTGCCCAGTTTCGCTATACGGCCTCGATGGCCGAGATCACCTATTTACAGCACCGGGGTCTGGATAAAAATACCCTGAGCATTCTGGCTACAGGAACCTACATCCGGGAGGGTAACGCGGTGTTGATCACCGGACCCACCGGCAGTGGGAAAAGTTATGTGGCATCGGCGCTGGGAAACCATGCGTGTACGCAGGACAGCAAAGTCGCCTATTACAACATGCAAAAACTCTTGCAACGATTGACGTTGGCCAGAGCGGATGGGAGTATTTTATCCTTATTGGACAAAATATCGCGACAACACCTGCTCATTTTAGATGATTTTGGTCTTAAACCTCTGGACCATCAACAACGATTGGATTTATTGGATATGATCGAAGATCGTCACCAACGCTGTGCTACCATTATGGTATCCCAATTACCGGTTGAAAGTTGGTATGAAGTCATTGGTGAAAGTACCGTTGCTGATGCCATTTTAGACCGATTGATACACACCGCATATCGCATCGAATTAAAAGGTGAAAGCATGAGAAAAAAACAGTAATATTGTCAGGCCTTAGCTCGCTGACAAAACCCATCCCAAAGGGGTCAGCTTGAACCGGAATAGGGGGTCAATATCACCGGAATATGTACTCAGGTCTATTTAATAAATTTCCTTTCTTGATTTTGAAAATAGCTTGAAATCGTTTCATACAAAAAAGGTATTCTATGAGATTCTCCAAAGAACAACTGAAGATGAGCCTCTTCAACAAGATGAATAGATTTTCTTACAAATTTGGATCTGCGGATGACTTCTTTCTAAATAAACCATTCCCGTAAATAAAACCAGAGAGCAAACCAAAACCGATTAGAAAGAAAGGCCATATGCTTATAATGAATAAAAGAAAGCCAGCTCTACCTCCTTGTTTTGATGAAAATTGGGCTCTCTCTTTAGAACCTAGATCCGCAAGAGGATTAGCCCAATCTTGCAAAATGTTGATTCCTGCAGCAATACAATAAATAGAGGCAAGTAGACCAATAAAAACAATAGCTTTACGCATGAAAGTATTTCGACGCGTTCCATCAGCAAAGACGAAAGCAATATTTATATATATTAAAGCTAAGAAAATTCCTCCCGCACTAAACATATGGACGTATTTTTTTGAGTTAAAGGAATATTGAATTTGTATGGAAGATTAAACTATTCACATTGTATAAAATTAAATTTGATTAAAGCGGCTAAGTAATTGTTTGATTTACCCTGTAAAACGGCAATAGTTTATTACCCTTTTCGAGACCGAACAAAAGGATTGTTATATTTTTGTGGACTAATTTTTTTTAGTTGATTATAAAACTCCGCTAATTCAATTTCTCCTGATTTTTTCAGCTCTTCTATTTCTTTTTTATTTGATACATTGTCAACCATAAGATTGAATTTTTCTCTCATCCAAGAATATTTGACTCTTAAATCTGCTTTACTATGTTGATTTGAGTCCTCTAAACCCTTTCTAATAATTTTTGCAAGATTCTCTATATAAATAGGAAAGTCATAATATGGATCATCCAACTCTGTTTGTGCTTTGGTAAAATAATCAACATAGTACATTCCATCAGAATCTTGTTCCAACAATGATTCTAAATATTCATATTCTTGAGAATAACTATGATGATCAAGTCTAAATATGGCACCAGCTTCAATTACAGTATTATCCAAAATTATTCGAGGATACACAGCTGCTTTTGATTCTAGTGTATAAGCTTCTACTAAAGCTGGACCGAATAAATAATTATCAGTGTGTATCATTTTCCCAATAGATATAGCTCCTCTACAAAGTATTTTTCGACTGATAAGTCGCATTATAAGCCATTTAATTTCAAGTAGAGTAGAAAATACTGCGCTCGGTTTATTTACCTCAAATGAAATTACCAGACAGTCTGAAAATATAGACACTTTTTTACTAGATAATGCCTTAGTATCAAGGATTTCCTGTTTTTTGCTTAAATTCCAAATATCTATAATTGAGGAATATGCACTAATTAGGTTATTAATTGCTTCCTCATTATCATTGTTTTTTGAATCCATTGTCTCGGATAGTAGGCTTCTAAAACCCAATATATCAATGAATACAACTATTCGATTTTCATATTTCATTTAAATGTTCTTTAAAACAATAAACTCTTTTTTTAAGGGAGACAAAAGCAGATATTGTAAAGCCTTCTGATAATAAACATAATATATCCATATTTCTGTTTTAAGCCAGTCTTCCAAAAGCATAACGGCCTTGCGGTTAAGCGGTAAGCCTTTTGAGTTAAATTAATGGATTTGAACCATTTGCCAAACGACAAACTTGATCAACGGATGCGAGGCGAATCCGCTTGAACCGCTTGTTAGCCTACAGAGTTCTTGACGTAATTGCCTTCTAATTTCTTTAGCTTGTACCACGTCTTAAAGTGATCAAGTAACCAAAATTTCACATTATTTTCCCAATTTAGTCTACCCAAACCCGATGATTTAGATGATGCTTGTTTAAGGAGATTCTTAGACACGTCTGATGCCATATATTTATAATAATCTTCCAAAACTTCATCAGAGTTGTTTGTTTGATCCATGGCTTCTACTTGGACTATCTTCAATAGGTTCTCAATAAGTGTAATAGTTTGATTAAGTTCGCTCTCTTTGTTTTGAAGCCACAAAAATTGCATTTCAAAAGAATTGCCATCTGGTTGTTCTTGATGACATTTTCTACACAACAAAAAAAAGTTATTAGGTTCATAATTACCACCATTTTTTCTCGAAATAATATGAGCTCTCTGCGGTTTATGATTCGGATCGTCAATTCCTTTAAAACAAGCCCAACATGTATGAACTGCTTCTTCAGCAGTAAGATTTAATAAAAGGTAATCTTTTACTAAATCTTGTTGAGCGCTTACGATTCTTTTTCTATCAGGGGAGCTCATATATTTTAAATGGATTGATTGCTTTTATGTTACCTTTTTACCTTTTTGGCTATCTATTAGTAAATTAATTGGGGTGCTTTTTAACTTTTCTTCAATCATTGATCTCAATAATGGGATAGTGAAAGATATCTTGTCAAGATTATCTTTTTCAATATGTTCAAAATATTTTCGGATATGGTTTGAATAATTGTCGTCCTGATTTGATGAAAGAATCATACTTGCAGAAGTAAAATCTACATTTACATTAATTTCGTTTAAAAGGTTTATAAAAGTACTTAATAATGCAACTATCTCATGGTCAAACTGCTCATATTCAAGAATTCTTTGTCTACAATATTCTAAATATCTAACATCATAAGAGTTTGGTGCTTTACTAACTGCAAACTTGTTCAAATCAATTGAAACTCGCTTTAATTCACCCAGTTGATTTTTAAATGCTGAGGTTTGGCTTAAATGCCAATGCAATTCTGTATGAATTGAGTATAAAAAGCCTTCATAAATGCGTCTATCTTTTTTATTTTGATTGAGCTTTGCAAAGAAGTTCGTAAAATATGCAGCCAGAATAGCTGAAATACTCCCACCGATTATAGTCCAAAAGGCAGTATCGTTTTTGATATTTGCACTTTGACTTTCTGTAAGAATAGTATCAGATGCAGTGGTTGAATACAGCACATCTATGGTATCTGAGATTGGAATAAAAGCTAAACTATCTACTAAATTTACAATAATATTTATCATTAGCTATCTGATCATATATTCAAATAATCTTCCGTGAAACAAGTATAACCATTAGCCAAGTATACTACCAACCCGTTATCTTTTAGAAGACGTTTACAGATTTCCTTAACTAATTCATCACTATGTGGTTCAACCTCTGCATATGGTATGCCTTTAGTTATTCCAGCAGTTTTAATCTTATAATTCTCATTCTTGAATTTAAACGAATGATCACTCGTTGCAATAATTAATTCCATGGTTCATCTTTTTAATTTCAATTTAGTGCTATTACTCTCGTAGGCTAACGGTCTTTGGTTTAAGCGGTGAGCCTATTNNATCAGTCTACGGTGTGCTAACGGCCTTTGGTTTAAGCGGCGAGCCTATTGCACTAAGTTAAAGACTTTGACCTTTTTAGCAAACTCTGAACCAACCATCGCCGGGGAGGCGAATCCGCTTGAAACCATTGTTAGCGCTTCGTATTATTTAATTTCCTTCTTTAAATCATCTACAAATTCAGAAATGGGGCGGACATATTCTTTCAAACCAATATGATTTCTAGCATAATCTAATCTTCTACTATTGTCTGGTAGATAAAAAACATGCCTTTGTCCACCGAGGAGAGCTAGTTTATCGTCTGATAAATCTTCATCATAGGTAACAACATGAAAAATTTGTTTGATTTTGTACCTACTTAGAACTGCAGAATCGGCACTGCTTACTTGTTTCCAACGTTCTCTTAGAGTTCTTTTGCAAGAAATACCAATCAACCAATTATCTTTTGTTTTCACCCAATTATCAACTTCAATGTCTGCTTGAAAATGATCTGGTGATGATGCGGGCTTAATACCAAAGTAATCTAAAATAAATGATGTAACATCTTCCAAACTACCGCCTGCGCGTCCTTTTCTTTTTTGTCCTGCTCGCCTCTCGAATTCCTGAACAAATGCAGTTTTAATTATATCCTTGTCATCATCTCCCAAGTGGTGTTTTTTATCAAGTAAAACTCGAAGAGTTGCATATGCTTTGACTATTTCGGTACGCTCTGCAGTTAGGCATCCACGTACACCCAAATCATCCCAAACGTTAATTACATTTGCTAGCCCACTCTTTCCTTGGACATCTAAATATGCTTTGGCAATTGCTAAGGTAAATTCTTTATCATCGCTAGGGATATTTTCGATAGCGTTGTTAATAGGGAGCATTATGTTTTCACAGGTTAAAAGAAAAACTTCCATAACTTCCTGTGAAGTAATATATTTATCCAAATCTACTGTTAACTTTTCAATTCGTTGCTGTCTAGCTGGAGCATTTTTAACACGATCAATAAGTATGTTTTTGAGGGATTGTTTTTGAAGGGCTAAAGATTCAGTTGCATCTAACCCTTCATTGTCTTCCTGTACTAACCTTAAACTACTCGCAATTCGAGTCAACAAATCGTTCTCTTTACCAACTCCACCATATTTGTCATTATTAATCAACATTCGTGAAAACCAATAAACGTTGTCCCATTTTTTTTCAACGTGCTTTATAAAATCCTGTTTAATTGCCATTTGATATTTCTAAGCTGTGAATACTATTCTGAGTTGTTTCTTTTCATCTTTTATTCTCTTTTCAGCCATTTTGCAATATTCTGGTGCAACATCGATACCTATATATTTACGATTATGCCGAATAGCTGCAATTGCTGTAGTTCCTGAACCCATAAATGGATCTAGAATTATTTCAGCTTCAGTTGAACTTACAATTCTCTCAATTAAATGAACTGGAAAAGGAGCTGGATGTGGATTATTCATTTCCTGAGTGAATTGCCAAATATCACCATGAGCATTGGCTTTAGGTACAAGTTTGAAGTCAGGTTTTGCGATTAAATAAATTACCTCATATGTGGGTAAGAAATATCCAGAATTAAAATTAATCCCACCTTTTCTCTGCCAAATAATTATCTGGCGAATTGGAAAGCCTTCAACAATATCGTGTCGATCTTGAAGTAAACCACCTTGCACACGCCATTTATGATTATAAAATATTGCGCCATCATTTTTTAA
>DITM01000071.1:216-7835 GCA_002422845.1 Candidatus Paracaedibacteraceae bacterium UBA6184 | reverse complement strand
CCCCTTAATTGATATAAGGGTATAGGGCTTTTATTACGTGAATATGTCCTTATGATGACATTAATATTTCATATATCCTGTAAACAGGGCTGAAACGTGCGGGAGGTAGAGCTCCAAAAGTANNGCGCTTAGGCGACACAGAAGCCGTTGCCAGGAAGTACGCCATGATTAAGCGTGTTACTAAAATAAAATGCGTCTCTTTGAGAATGAAAAAGGGAGCCCCTTCCCAGAATCTCTGGGACGACTAGAAGAAAGCAAACAGGATGATCGTAGGATTCGTGTGAAAATGGGCAGTAGTAACTATACTCATGTGCGGAAATTATATAGTTCATGGCTTTACTTTCGCGACACCATTTTCCGTACACTTTTGACTATTTTAACGCAAAAGTGAGAATTTATTTAATTCAACTGGAAAACAACCTTAGCGTATTATTTTTCCGAATTCTGCGATTGCCTCAGGAAAATAAAACCCCTTTTCCATTAATAGGTTAAATTCATCTGCAGGAACCGCTTTACTGAAAAAATACCCCTGAATCTCATCGCATTTTTTTTGCTTGAACATATCCAATTGCTGTCGGGTTTCAACACCTTCAGCGATGGTTTTTAGGTTTAAACTCTTTGCCAGACTGATGATGGCATCAACAATATTTTCGCTGTCTGTATTGCTAACCATACCGCTGGTAAAGGATTGATCTATCTTAAGTTTGTTTAATGAAAAACGTTGCAGGTAACTTAGCGACGAATAGCCGGTGCCAAAATCATCAATTGACAGTTCAATACCGAGTTGAGTTAATTGGTGCGTAATTTCTATAGCCAACTCGGCATTCTGCATGGCAATGCTTTCAGTCAGTTCCAATTCAAGGTATTGCGGAGGTAACAGGTAATGTTCCAGCGTTTGTTTCACTTTTTCAAGCAAGCTATGAGCCCTGAATTGTGCTAAGGAAAGATTAACAGCGATGGTTAATGGATAACCCGCATCATGCCATTGCTTGGCTTGCGCAATGGATTGCTCAAGTACCCAATCGCCAATGGACAGGATTAAACCGCAACCCTCGGCTACCGGTATAAATTCAGCGGGTGAAACCATGCCCCAAATCGGATGCCGCCAGCGCAACAAAGCTTCAGCTCCGATAATATCCCCGGTTTGTGTATTGACTTGAGGCTGAAAATAAACCGCCAATTCATTGCGTACTATTGCATGTCTTAATTCAGTCTCGATTTCCATGCGCCGTTGTGCTTGCTGCTGCATGGTTGGCGTAAAAAACTGATATTGATTACGACCGGATGCTTTTGCCTGATGCAACGCAATATCAGCATTTTTAAACAAGTTTTCATAGTTATCGCCATTTTCAGGATAAAGGCAGATACCCATTGATGGGGTGATATATAGCTGATAATTCTGGTAATAGATAGGTTTTGCTAATGAAGCCATTATTTTATAAGCGACAATGGCTGCACCATACTCATTGCAATCGGAGAGCAGTATATTGTATTCATCGCCCCCTAAACGGGCGACCGTATCTTCTTTACGCACACAAGCCAATAAGCGCTGCCCGACTTCAATCAACACCTGATCCCCAATGGAATGACCTAATGAATCATTAATGTTTTTGAAATGATCCAAATCAATAAACATCAGTGCAAAACAATTTTTTTGTCGCTCGGCAAGAATCAATTCATAATCCACTCGCGATTTAAGCAATCTACGGTTGGGCAGATCGGTTAATGAATCATAATGGGCTAACTGTTCAATCTGTTGTTCTTTCTCTTTGTATTGGCTTATGTCAGTGAAAATTGCAATATAATGGATAACATCACCCGTTTCATCGCGCACCACACTGATCGTCAACCATTCAGGGTAAATCGTTTCGTCTTTATGACGATTCCACAGTTCGCCTTGCCAGTAATTCTCTTCTAACAAGGTTGTCCATAGAGTGCAATAAAAATCTTTATCATGCCGCCCCGAAGCAATGCATCCCGGATTTTTACCCAAAACCTCCTGTTCTTCATACCCTGTGATGACGGTATAAGCGCGGTTAACCGAAATTATGTTGTTGTCTTTATCGGTAATGACAATAGCTTCCCGGCTTTGACTAAAGACTTTGGCTGACAGTTCCAATTTTTTTTCCGCCGCCCGACGCGCTGCTTCATGAGTATAGGAGTCCAGCGCAAAGGATAGATCGAGACTTAACTCTTCCATCAATTTCAAAACTTCCTCGTCAAAAAAATCTTTCTCGTTACTATAAACATTGAGCACGGCATAAGGTGTCTGGTTTCTCAGCAAAGGAACTGCGCAACCCGATTTCCATGGAAACGATTTTTCAGTAGAATCACGCCAGTGTTGGGTAATAGGGTCGGCTTGAAAATCATTAACCGGTACGATACGGCTTTCACGGTAGGCAAGCCCGCTCGGACCTTGCCCTTCTGGCACATCGGGGTTTACAGAAATAATCAGGTTCGCCAAATAATTCTGAATCTCTCCCGCTACGGTAAGCGGAACAATAAATTGCGTAACAGTATCGGGTCGACCAATCCAAGCCAATTTTACCGATTGAAGGTTGGCTGTAATGGTGCAAACGGTAGAAAATAAATCATCTTCATTATTAATTTGTACAATGGCATGATTGATTTTGCTAAGACAGGCATAGAAATTATTAAGACGCTTAATTTTTTCTTCATGCACCTTACGCTGGCTAATATCGAGACATATCGCAACAATATAATCGGGGCTGCTACGATAAATTTGTAGGCAGATTTCTACGGGATAATGCGTATCGTTTTTACGCTGGAGTAGAGCTTCAAATCTTAATTGGTTTTGTTCTCTATTTAATAAGGGCTTAATTAACTGCATAAAAACATCAAGATCTAATTCCGGCGCAATAGTCAGCAATGTCATATTTTTAAGCTCATCCATACTAAAGCCTAAGTTATTGATTGCGGATCGATTAACATATTCGAAATGCAGTGTTTTGCAGTTAAAAATATAAAATTCATTAATAGATTGTTCGAGAATATTACCTAAGCGTTGATTACTTTGCTCTGCCAATCGTGTCTCGGTAATATCTTCTATCATTTGTAAATGATACTGATAAGGCGTGTCTGCCTTAATAGGAATGCTCGATAATTTAACCCAGACAATGGAATTATCGAGACGAATATATCGTTTGGTTATTTTAATAACTGAAACCTTACGGGCATTCAGTAGCGAAATTCCATACATATATTCCTTAATATCGTCAGGATGGGTGATATGCATCCAGTCGCTGCTGATGATCTGTTCTTTACTGTGCCCGACAATCTGTGCAAACCTCTGATTGATGTCAATAAAACTACCGGTTACTGAATTAATCACAGCAATACCTAAGGGTGCTTCTTCGAATACGGTACGAAAACGCTGCTCACTGGTTTGTAATTCCAGCTTTAAATCCTGTATCTTTGATAACTCCTGTATTTTTAATTCAGTTAGTCGTTCCAGCTCTGTGTTGAGCTGAGCTAATTGTGCTTTAGTTTCTTTATGATCACAAATTTCATCTTCAAGTTTTTCATTCAAAAGCAACAAGCTTGATGAGCTAGGAATGAGGTTAGCCTTTGAAATCAATGGCCACAAAAGAACTACATTTATGATTGAAATAAATGCGGTAAATACTTCGGCTATAAAGGCCAATCCGTGAATAGGTTTCCAAATACTGATCACGGATAATACATGAGCGATAGCGTAGGCAAACATAAAAGCACTGAATAATTGCAGCATCCATTTCAAATCGAAATTTTTTCGCTGGTGCGTAAAAAAAACTAGCATGGCAGAAATAGAGAAATAAGATGACGCTGTCAATAAATGTGCTATGACAAATATCCATAACAAGTTAGGATTCAGAAAAAAATAATAGCCCTCTGACATCATTTCTTTGGTGGTAAATAAAAAATCAACTAGATGATGCATAAGATATATTTGTATTGATGCTGTTCAGTAGCGTAAGTTTTTGATTATCTTGTTGACACAGATTAGTATTTTATTTACCAAGCAAATAATTTTAATACGTTTGCAAAACCTCAGTATGAAACGTAGTGCCTATGGACAAGCACTTAAGCTTACGAATTCCCCTTTCTTCGTCAGCCTGAATAATTAGTACCGGTTTATAGTCGACAAGGCTTATATAGATACCTTCATTGATAAAGAGACATAAAAAATGTATGAGCCAAAAGCTACTGTAATTGGCAGGTAGAGCGTATATCTTTATGTCTGCAGGTATCTATAAATCAAGGCACAATAAGGGCTACAGAGTTCTATTACCTAATGTACGCACAGTCCTTACGCCTAGTCATGTAGCTTGCTCAGAGTTTTTAATGTAATGCTAAAGTCATCTATCTCAATACCCAGTCTATCAGCTAACATTGCTTTACAGCTTTCGTCTAACTCATTACACAAAAGTAAAATTGCAAATCTGTTTTTACCCACTAATGTGCTCTGCTTGTCCTGAATGAATTTATCATCAAAATCAAGCTCTTTAAGGGTGCTAATGATTTCTATCCCTAAGTCATCCATTAGCCAATCAGTTTTTCGCTTGATCCATAATTTTTTTTCTACTATTTGAACGGCTTTTTCTTTGGTCTTTTTTTATCTTTCATTGTCTTACTCTTAAAGTCGTAGCAAATGCTGATGAGTTTTGGCCCCATAATGGGATTAACGAGCTTGATTTTATTTAACGGGAGGAGTTAATAGATATTCTTTCTGGCTAATCACAAATTTATTAGTGGGCATGATTTGAGCTTGAAAGATAATTTAAGCTGCTTACCAGTGCAAGGCTCTTAAACGGGAGAATTTTTTTCTTTGATGTTCATGCATGCGGATCATAACATTTACCAGCGCTTCCATAGCATCCAGTATGTAAGGGCCTTTATTCAACATGACACATTCCGCCCTGACCGCCATCGCCGCATCGGTAAATTCAGGTCTTGACCGGGTTCCCTTTTTTGCGATTGATTCAAGTACCTGGGTTGCCCAGATAACAGGGACATGCGCCGCTTCACATAACCACAGGAGTTCTTCCTGAATTTCAGCGAGTCTGGCGCTGCCTAATTCCACGGCTAAATCACCTCTGGCAATCATGATGCCGAGGTTATGCCGACCGATAGTCCCCAATATAATATCGGGAAGATTCTTTACCGAACGGTTGGTTTCGACCTTAGCGATGATAGGCATTTCTGGGGCATTCCGTTTTACCAATTCAGCTATTAAACATTCCATGTCCTCCAGGGTTTCTACAAATGAAAAACCGACTAAATCAGCATTCATACAAATAAAGTCAAGATCAGTTAAATCTTTCTGCGTAAGCGGAGGCAAATGGAACTCAGCTTCAGGAAAATTAATCCCTTTATCACTGTGAATACAGACACCACTGGTTTTTGCCACAATTACCCGTAACAATACGCCTTGCTCAGTCACAGCCTCGACGATTGCGCCCAGTTTTCCATCATCAATCCAGACTTGTTGGCCTATTTTCAGTTTCTCTATGGCCGAAAACAGCGTACAACCAATCTGAGCCGGATGAACCAAAACTTGATCAGCGTATTCAGCGGGCTTACCGTCTATGTCTCCGGTCGTTAATAACAATAATTGGTTTTTAAAAACACGAATATCTAAGGGTTTGCCGAAAAAATGCCCTAGCTTAAAGGTGTCATCTGCATTGGTTTTACCGTTTGGCGGGGTCTTTAGAAGCGTTAATGTACAACCTGAAACCAGATAAGCATTTTTTTCGCAACTCACCAACCAATCTGTGTTGGATAGCGGTCTTTCAATTTTCAAGTAACGCTGCTTATTCTGGCAGTCAATAAAACCAAGGTACATTCCAGGCGCAAATTTTTTGTGGCTCTGCTTGGGAATGGATACTCTGAATAATGAACTATCAAGATTTGGGCTTTCAGGGTCAATTGTTAAAATTAGGTAATCAGGAGCAACAACCTTACCTGCACAATCTTTCTGTACATGGATGTGATGAATCGAAGGTCCCAAAGCAATGGGGCCAGTTCGAATTTTGTGTCCGGCAAGATCCATAAGAATACGGCAGGAACGTCCCGTTTCCGTTTCTGCGAGACAGATATTTCTTATCATCCCTTGCCAAATAACAGGATCATCGTGCGCACAATTGATACGGGCACAAGTCATGCCCTTTTCCAGCAATGAACTTACTAGTGAATAATCCCACGAGGCGTCGGTCGACAACGTTACCATCACATGTACTCTGCCACGTTCATGAAAAGGCCCAAATAATTCGATAGTATGTTGCTCCAGCAACTGTCGGCCACGATTAAAAACATATTCGTTAAAGTTCTTGTCACTGGGCAAGTAGTGTTTGTCTGTTGCTCGTTTTAATACATCTATCAGCGAATCGAAAGTAGACAATACGGAGGCTTCGGTTCTCCCCAAAGACGTTAAACCAGCCTGAGCCAAGCGATCTTGTAAGTGACGTAGATCAAATTGCCGCATAGCAAGGTAATGCGCAAGATTATGGGCGCTTTTAGAAAAAGCGCCGGAAGGAAAGTTGTGTTGATATTTTTGCAGGCGCAAATTTGCATTAACTTCAATTTTTTTGCGTAATTCAACGACATCGGTAAGAATTTGTTTCAGGACATCTTCGTAAGTATCCAGAGTAACTTTGTTTATGGCTATCATATGCAAAAATCTTGGTAATTATTTAGTGTATATATCACTGATATTTCAACAAGTTATCCTGATGAGTAAAATGCTTCAGCTAGCCCCATCATATTGGCATCCCTGCCTGAATGACGGCGTTTTTTGCATTGGTTGAAGTATTTTTATAATCAGGTAAGTTATTAAATTCACTAACAATGCCTTAAATCATAACTAACTGAATATATTGATAATTTTTTTAACAAAAATAATAGCAATGTCAATATATTTATTTTAAATAAAAAACTACGCTGAATAGTTACAAATCTTGAAAGATTACATTTTAAATGGAGCGAGAGTACTTAAAAAATATGACGGTTTGATGACACAAAAGCGCTTTATGTAGGATCTAAATCCGGCAATAAAAAACCACCTTCGCTTTCCAGTTTGACAAAAAAAAATCTCAGGTGCTGTGATGTTCATTTACAAAAATTACACGTAATAGAGAACGCCATTAAATTTATCCGCCGCCTAGAGCTTGATACTCAAACCGGTATAAATCTGGCCGTTCAAGCGTTAGTTTACCAAGATACAGCACTTTCAATTAAAGTTAAAAAATAAAGCGGTGACCGAGTGTCATAAACACAAGGTAGTTCTGAACCCTGTTAATCCGTAAACTATCGACACCGTTTAATTCCACAATCACCTCCAAAACATGAGACTTAGAAAAAAAATCGCTTTAGTGCTGGCTTTCACGGCCTTAATACCTTCTATCAACCCTGTGAAGGCTAAAGGTCTGGAGCAAATCGACCATATTGTGGTGATTTATTTGGAAAACCGAAGTTTTGACAATCTGTTTGGCTTGTTTCCTCACGCGGAAGGTTTGGCTCAAGCTAAAAAAGCGCCGTTACAGGTAGATGACTATGGAAAACCTTATGTGGCATTGCCGCCGGTGTTTACCGGCAAACAGCCGGATACTCGTTTTCCGTTA
>DITM01000071.1:0-197 GCA_002422845.1 Candidatus Paracaedibacteraceae bacterium UBA6184 | reverse complement strand
ACGCATCGCTTCTTTATCCATCAAATGCAAATCAACGGGGGACGTAATGATCGCTTCGCGCAGCTATCGTCTGCCGGGGCGTTAACGATGGGGTATTATGATTTATCGGGTTCAGCGTTATGGCAATACGCCAAGGAATTTACGCTGGCAGATCACTTTTTTCAGGCCGCTTTTGGCGGTTCGTTTTTAAATCATCA
>DITM01000043.1 GCA_002422845.1 Candidatus Paracaedibacteraceae bacterium UBA6184 | reverse complement strand
TGCGTAAATTTAATGGTATACCCAGACAGAATTTTGGGCTATTTTTGAAGGAATGTGAGTGGCGTTTTAATACCCCAACTGCAAAAGCTCAATTAGCCCACTTAAATCAATGGCTTAAGGGCTGTTTGTAAACCGTTATCTGGTACAGCCCAAAAAGTTTTTTTATATATGCCGTTAAACACCTAGTAGCTGTAACACTGCTTCGATTTTTTGGATGAAAAACATCCCACACGTTAATAAATATTGAAAACTATTTGAATCTAATAATGACTGGTGCCGCTGAAGAGAATCGAACTCTCGACCCCATCCTTACCAAGGATGTGCTCTACCACTGAGCCACAGCGGCACATGATGATATTTTATGCCACACCCTCAAACTAAATTCAAGAAATTTGGGGTTTTTTATTTTTTGACGTTGAGTCAAAAATTAATGTGTTATTAATCAAAGAGTGCTAATCTAAAAAAATCAATGGAATAAAAAATGTTTACAATAAGAACGCCATCAATTAAAGACGCAGAATTAATTCTGCAGTTAATTTTTGAACTTGCAACTTACGAGAGGTTGGAAGATTGCGTCACTGCAACCATTGATGATGTAAAAAACACACTGTTTAAAAACAATCCGAATGCTCAAGTCTTAATTGCAGAAGAGGATGGCGAGGCCGTTGGATTTGTTCTGTATCATACAAGTTATTCTACGTTTTTATGCAAATACTGCATTCACATTGAAGACCTGTATGTTCGTGAAACTAAGCGTGGCAAAGGATACGGAGAAGCTTTAGTAAAGGCAATTTGTGATATTGCATGCGAAAAAGATTATGGCCGCGTTGATTGGGTCGTCTTGGATTGGAATCAACCTGCTATTCAGTTTTATAAACATATTGGGGCAGAAGAACTTTCCGAATGGAAAATGTTCCGATTAAATTATGATGATATTAAACGATTAGCTCAAAAACCAAAGATTTAGATAAAATCACACTTAAGTTTGACTTGCATCTCAATTCCATATTGAATTAAGTATTGTTTTTTGAGTAATCTACATGTGGATCTATTTAATTCGGAAGACAAAATGATAAGCAAGGACACAAAGTCAAACTTATTTCTTGTAATTTTAAGTTACAAAGTTGATTTAGAAAAGGTTAATTCTTTTAGGTCAGCTCATTTAGAATTTTTACAGAATTGCTACGATAAAAATCTATTCATTGTCTCAGGCCCCAAAGTTCCACGCAACGGAGGGATTATACTTACTAGATTTGATAGTAAGTATATGTTGCGCGCACTTTTAGAAAAAGATCCTTTTGCAATAAATGATTTAGCCGATTATGAAATAATAGAATTTGAGCCCACCAAATGGAGCTCTTTATTTGAGGGTGTGTTATTCGATTAAACAAAAGAGTTGCAAACTTCCATATCAGATGTGAAGATTTAAGTGAAAAACAGCCCTCTTGAGCATCTTGTTGTTTTTTAGTACATGCAATAGTATAAGGATCACAGGGGTTCCATGAAAATCGAAAAATATACTCAAAGAGCTCAAGGCTTTTTACAAGCTGCACAAACATTTGCGACGAATCAATCGCATCAGCAATTATTGCCGGAACACCTATTAAAAGTCTTGTTGGATGATCCTGAAGGAATGTCTGTAAGGCTATTAAAAACAGCAGGCGCAGATACCATTCGACTTAAGGCAGAACTTCAATCACTGTTGGGTAAGCTACCTAAAGTAAGTGGGGATAAATCGCAGATTTATCTAAGTCGGGAACTGTCAACGGCTTTATCTTATGTAGAAACAAAAGCTGAACAAGTAGGCGATGATTATATCTCGCAAGAGTTATTATTGTTGGGATTGCTCACGTATCCACAATCAACAGTGTATGACTTAGCTAAACGGTTTAATATTTCAGAAACTAAATTACAGGAATCTATTCAAATGATGCGCAAAGGTCGTAATGCCGATTCTCCAAATGCCGAAGAAACTTACGAGGCACTAAAAAAATATTGTATCAATTTGACTGAACAAGCACGTCAAGGCAAGCTGGATCCAGTCATTGGTCGTGATGAAGAAATCCGTCGCACAATTCAAGTATTATCCAGGCGCACAAAAAACAACCCAGTCCTGATTGGCGAACCCGGCGTCGGTAAAACAGCAATCTTGGAAGGATTGGCTCAACGTATTATTAAAGGTGACGTTCCAGAATCTTTAAAAGAAATGGAATTAATGTCCCTAGACTTAGGGGCTTTACTTGCCGGCGCAAAGTTCCGAGGTGATTTTGAAGAACGCCTTAAAAGTGTGGTGAAAGAAATCACCCATGCTGACAGCAGTATCGTTTTGTTCATTGATGAGCTTCATACTCTTGTCGGTGCTGGAAAAGCCGATGGCGCAATGGATGCCTCCAACATGTTAAAGCCTGCATTAGCGCGCGGAGAATTGCATTGTGTGGGAGCAACAACGCTTGAAGAATATCGTCAACATATTGAAAAAGATGCCGCGCTTGCCCGAAGGTTTCAGCCAGTGTATGTCAGCGAACCCACCGTCGAAGATACCATTTCAATCTTGCGTGGATTAAAAGAAAAGTACGAACTGCACCATGGAGTACGCATTACTGACGGTGCGATTGTTGCAGCTGCGACGTTGTCTAATCGATACATTACCGATCGCTTTCTTCCCGATAAGGCGATTGATTTAATTGATGAAGCATCCAGTCGATTGCGAATGGCAGTCGATTCAAAACCAGAAGATTTGGATGAATTAGATCGTCGCATTATTCAGTTAAAGATTGAACAAGAGGCGTTAAAGAAAGAAAAAGATTCTGCCAGCCAAGAGCGATTAAAAAAGCTTCAGGAAACGTTGAAAGAGCTTAGCACCCAATCAGAAGCTATGAATGCAACGTGGGTAGAGTCATCAAAAATGAGGCATCAATCCACTGCGATCAAAGAGCGTTTAGATAAAGCGCGCAACGAGTTGGATATGGCTCGTCGCGGGGGTGATTTAGAACGTGCAAGCCGGTTAATGTATGCCGAAATTCCAGAATTGGAAAAACAATTGGATTCGATCGACAATGCATCTCAGTCTGCAAAGCAAGAAGTCACAGATGAAGATATCGCATCCATTGTGTCCAAATGGACGGGGATTCCGCTAGAGAAAATGCTGTCGTCTCAGCAGGACAAGATATTAAAAGCCGAAGAACATCTGCGGCATCGTGTGGTGGGTCAGGAAGCTGCAATTGCCTCGGTGGCTAATGCCATTCGTCGTTCCCGTGCAGGGCTTCAAGATCCGAATCGTCCACTGGCATCCTTTTTATTCTTGGGACCAACGGGAGTCGGAAAGACCGAGCTTGCAAAATCATTGGCGCAATTTTTGTTCGATGATGAACACGCCATGACGCGAATCGACATGTCAGAATATATGGAAAAGCACTCTATTTCCCGATTGATCGGATCACCTCCAGGATACGTTGGATATGAAGAAGGGGGCAAACTAACGGAAGCCGTTCGACGACGTCCCTACCAAATTATCTTGTTTGACGAGGTTGAAAAAGCACACCCGGATGTCTTCAACGTCTTACTGCAAGTATTAGACGCTGGAATCCTTACAGATAGTCACGGTCGCACGGTTGATTTTAAAAATACAATTTTGATATTAACTTCAAACTTGGGCAGCGAGGTATTGTCTACGTTACCCGAAGATGAAACCGTCGAATCGGCTCGCCCAGAGGTGATGGCGATTGTACGATCTCATTTTCGTCCAGAGTTTTTGAACAGACTGGATGAAATCCTTTTGTTCGGACGCTTAGAACGTAACGTGATGGAAGGGATTGTCGATATTCAATTACAACATCTTAAAGATCGATTAAAACAACAGAATATGGAATTACAACTGTCTTCAGAAGCAATCAGATGGCTTGCAAACGTTGGATATGATCCAGTATATGGAGCCCGCCCCTTAAAACGCGTTATCCAAAAGCACTTACAAGATCCGATCTCTATGATGATCTTAGAAGGAAAATGTAAGGATGGAACAAAATTAACAGCTGATGTTAAAGATGGGGATATTGTTGTAAACCTTTAAAGAATTGACAGCCTGGCAAGTGGTTTGATATGAGTGTAAATCTTAACCGGAGATGAATTCATGATCAGATTATTTGCCTTTTTCTTTTGGGGCTGTACCAGATAACGGTTTACAAACAGCCCTTAAGCCATTGATTTAAGTGGGCTAATTGAGCTTTTGCAGTTGGTGTATTAAAACGCCACTCACATTCCTTCAAAAATAGCCCAAAATTCTGTCTGGGTATACCATTAAATTTACGCATATGCCGCTT
>DITM01000040.1 GCA_002422845.1 Candidatus Paracaedibacteraceae bacterium UBA6184 | reverse complement strand
GCTGCACTTCTAGCTGAGATGGATGCAGGCATGGACGCTATGGATGGCATATAAGACTAAATTGAATTAAGTTTTTAGCTTAATTCAAACTATCCCCTACAGGTTGTGGGGGATAGTTATTATATACAACAAGAGGAATTCAGGAGATTCACTATGAAATTATTTAAGACAATATTATTATCAACAACATTATTAATGAGCGTGCCATTTGCATCAGGCGTAGTAGATGACTCTAGTGCTGCTTCACCAGCAAGAGATAATGCAATTGCTGAGACTGGAAAAAGGTTTTTAGCATATAAAACAAAAACAGCTTCTACTTTATTGAACGTTTTAACTCGAGATGCTGGAGCTAGCATTCCAGAAGGGATTGTGTTAAGCGCGGACAGTAATGACGTAGACGTTATGAAAGCGATAGCCGCAACATTGAAAGCGCTTACAGCTAAATTGAAAGCAATGGAAGCGACAGCACAGGACGCAACGACAACGATTCAGACATTAACTGAGGAGCAAGCTGCAGCAGCAGAAGCTTTAGCAGCGGTTCGTAAAGAATTAGCAGCAGTTATTGAAGCTAAAACAGCCGTAGAAGGACAATTAGTAACAGCAACAGGTAGAGTTGAAACCTTGGAAGCAGAACTTGCTGCACTAAAAGCAGGAGCTACAGAAGCAGATGGTATTGCTCGCGCTAAAATCACTGGACTTGAAGAGGCATTAGTTGCTGCACAAGGTGAAGTTACTGCGTTAGCTAAAAGAGTTGCAGCGTTAGAAGCTAAGGCAGTAAGAGCTCAAAGAGAGCAAAGAGAAGTAGAGGCTGCACAGGCTACAATGGCTACAGCAGCTGAACGACAAAAAAAGATTGATGCTGCACTAACAGCTGGAGTAGGTAGCGAGCAAGTCGTGGATTTTGGTGGGAAATCTGATGATGAATCTGATGATGAATTTGATGCTGCACCATCAGGGTTTAATGAAGATGCAGCAGCAGGATCTCCAGAGTCTCTTCTTGGTGGGTCTCAACTTCCCTCTCAAGATCCTTCTCCAATAGCTGGAGATGATGATAGTGTCGTTCAGAATGCTACTGATCTAACTACAGCTACAGCTACTGCTACTGTTAGAAACCTAGGCGCTGCATTAGCTGCTGTAGGTGATGAAGAAGCTCTTGCAAAGGCAGAAACAATTGGACGCTTGCAAACTGCATTAGCTGCGGCAACACAGGCAGCTGCTAAGAAGAGTCCAGCTCGAGGTACTCCAAATAAAAAGAATATAGACGCTGCTATAGATGCAGCACGAAAAGAGGTTACTCGTTTAACTGCTGAATTAACGGCTTTAGGTGTTGCCCCAACAGCTGCAACTGCTTCTAATTAAGCTTACACGACTAGTTATTAAGCGCTTTTCTCCATCGGGATAAAGGTGTTGCGTGGGGGTGATTCTGTAAACAAAAAGAATTGCCCCCCGTATTTTTTTAATCAACGTGGTGTTTCAATAATAATTCTAAAAATATTCATCGTCTTACAAGAAAAGGATAATTTATTATGTCTATCTCTAAAATATTAATGACTGCCGCAGTCTGCATAGTCAGCATGTCTGCAGTTTCAACATCATATGCTTCTGGAACTAACCTAGCAACGGACGAATTAAACTCTACGCCAAGCATGCGGACCTTTGATACTTTTGATGGTCGTAATGTAACTCCAGGACTTCCTGTTGGCGGTGTAGTTTTTGCAAAAGAAGATGATTGCAAGTCTGTGATGTCTAGTCTGTCTACTATGTCTACGGTTGATCTTGGGCGTCTGGATGCGTTTTGGAATACTCTCCGGGTCAATTTTAAAACAACTTCAGTGTCTGCACCAAAACTTCCAAAAGAAGCTTCTAAATTAGAACGTATAGAAAAGTATGCGGCAGCCGTTGTAGCCTCACATAACGGATTGATGCAAATGGCTGTTGGGGCAAAAGCGGATCTTAAAGCAATTTTAGATGCGCTAGATCTAACTGATATTGAAAAAGATGAGTTAAACGCAGCTAAAATTACAGGTCAAGCGTTAATACTTAAAAAGATTGCTGAAGAACAAAAAGAGTTATTTGATGCTAAAACAAATTTAGTTAAAAGTAAAAAAACTGCTGCAATATGGAAGGGCGCTACAATAGTAACTAGCGGTGTTCTTGCAATAGTTGTGGGAGTTTTGACTAACATTATTTGGACTCATGGTTTTGAGACTCTGTGGGAAAATAATTTCTTTACAAAAGTCTGATTAACACTTGCCAAATAACAGCTTTTTTGATAGAATTCAACTAAGATTTACACAGGTCTGCTTCCAATAGATGTAGGCCTGTGTGTATAATAATCCCTAATAATATAAATCTTTTTACAATTAAAGTTGTCAACCAGGGGTTATTACCATGAAAATTTTCTATTTATCTATTTTAACACTATTTACCATTACACATTCAGATGCATCAGACCTTCCAGAAGCAGATGCTCAACTGACGCCTGCAGAGGTAACTCTAGAACACGTGCAAGCCTCTGTAAAAAAAATAAAACGTCCTACTACGCCAAGTTCTGTATCAGGCTCGGTTAGAGGGTCGTATGCAGGGTCGTATGTGGGATCATTGGGAATGGCTTCTACTATTGCTCGACATGACGTATATACTCCTACCGATGTAGATGATAAAAGTGAAGCCCAGAAAATTACAGAATATAATAAACTTCTTGACGCTTATACAGACTTACTTGCAATCATGAGCAGAACAGATGCACGATTAACTCAATTTGTTGCCGGGATAGATAGGGCATTGCCAAAGGGGATCGAGCGTTCATCTGCAGATGAAGAGAACTTGACTTCATTACAAACTGCATTTCGCCAACTACTCAAGATGTATAGAACTGCGCAGAAATTATATGATTCTAAAACTGGAAAAGTTACAGTATTAGAATCAACAATTGCTGAATTAACGGCAGCGCAAACAGAATTACAAGCAACGTTGGCAACGATGGCACCACGCCCTACTGAATTCGTTGGAACTGATATGTCACCTGCACGAAAAGCAGCAATTGCAGCTGATGATGTAGAAAATTCAGACGTTGTTGCAGACTTGCGTGCTCGTCTTGCAGAATCAGATGCTGAGAAAGATAGATTACAGGCTGAGATTGCTGCATTAAAAACAGCAGCTACACGCGCAAATAAGCCTGCAACCAAAGCGGGTATAAAAGAACCCTTGTTACCTAAGGATGGATATACACACCTTAATGATAGATCAACGGGCAAACCAAATAAAAAAGATGGTTGCCCATCATGTTCTGTTCAATAACATTATTAAGTGATTAAAAAAAGGACCTTCGGGTCCTTTTTTTATGATTCAGCAAATTACGCTCGCCCCACCATGACGACCAATTCAACGGTTGTTTCGATATAGGGATGGTTCCCTTTTAAATGAAAATCGGCTAATCCAAATAACTTTTTCGGAGTTCTGTGTTCAGACCGATCGCTAAAGGGATTCCCTGCGCCCATGTATCGAATATCGTTCAACAACTCAATCAATGTGTTGTGTTGTAATTCCAAAGACACGACATGCACAATCGGGTTTCCAAGGTGCGCGGCTTGCATTAAATTCAAAGCATCAGAAGCACTAATCATGGGGATAATGCGTTGAGGGGCACCTTTTGATAACGTCATGTCTGCTTTAATTAATGCTTTGTGAAGCTCTTTAAACGAGTCCTCACCCGGGAAAATACCATACAACACACCGCCTGCATTCAACATGCTTTTTAAAGAGTGCAGGTACGTTAATGGGTCATTGATCCACTGCAACTGCCCGGTGGAAATAATGATATCGTAGGTGGTTTCAGCCTTAAACTCAGGAATAAAACCATCACGATAATCGATGGATGCAGACGGATATGACGTCTGTAAAGTGTCTAATAATGGAAAATGCCCCAGTATTAAAATCGACGATGGATTAAGGGAAAGCTCTGATAAAGATGCCACGCATTCTTCAGCTGCGACGTGGTAGATAAAATTATGCTCAGGAAGAAATTTCGCAAATCGCGCTTGATTCTTTTGAATCGTTTCGTATGAAAACATTAATAAATAACCTCTGTAACTTTGTGTTTAACGGGACGCTTGCTTTCGGATTTTAACTGACCGCAGGCGGCTAAAATATCTTGTCCGCGAGGGGTTCTAACTGGCGACATATACCCAGCTTGTTCGATAATGGATGCAAAAGTTTTGATCTTGTCAGACGAAGAACAAATGTAACCACTGCCTGGCCATGGGTTAAAAGGGATTAAATTGATCTTTGCTGGAACGCCTTTAATCAGTCGAATCAATCCTTTTGCATCTGCGGCAGAATCATTGACGCCATTCAGCATTACGTATTCAAAGGTAATACGACGGTTTTGAGTTTTTTCGGCGTACCTACGGCACGATGCTAACAATTCCTTTAATGGATATTTCTTGTTGATCGGAACCAATTCATTGCGCAAATCATCCCGCACTGCATGTAATGATATGGCTAGGTTTAGACCCAACTCATCGGCGCATTGATCAATAAAGGGGACAATGCCTGACGTGGATAAAGTGATGCGGCGTTTACCAAAGCCAATGCCATTTTCATCCATTAAAATACTCATGGCGGTTTTAACGTTAGGATAATTGTAAAGAGGCTCCCCCATGCCCATTAAAACCACATTGGTTAATTTGCGTGGATCAGTGGGCGCTCCCCAGTCATTCAATCGATCTTTGGCGACCATTATTTGATGCAAGATATCTGCAGCGGTCAGGTTTCGGACGAGGGTTTGAGTTCCCGTATGACAAAATGAACAGGTGAGGGTACATCCCACTTGAGAAGATATGCACAACGTACCGCGTTCAGACTCTGGAATAAAGACCGTTTCAACTTCATTCTTGTCTTCAAATTGCAACAGCCACTTTTGGGTGCCATCGGCAGAACATTGCTCCATAGAAATAAACGGACGTTCAATAGTATAATGTTCTGACAAAGACGCACGCAGATCTTTAGAAAGATTGGTCATGTCATCAAAAGATGTTTTTCCAAATCGATAGATCCATTCCCAAATTTGACGTGCACGATAAGATTCAACCCCCAATTTAGAATTAAGTTCCGTTTTAAGATCAGCAAAAGTTAAGCCAACTAGTGTCCTGTGTGTCATGAGAATTCCTATGTTGGCTGTAATATGGGGCTTTTATTGGCAAAATTCAAGTGATCAAATTAAGTATATGTTAATCTTTTTATGGTCTTATAAATGATGATTAACTTTTTTACAAAAACTATTAACTTTTGGACAAAATTATTTTATAGTGAAGTCGTATTAACGAGGAACATCAATTGAAAAAATCATTATTACTATTAAGTGCTGCGCTTATATTAAGCGGGTGCGGTGAAAAAGCAATGCCAACGAATGAAACTCCAGCAAAAAGCAATTTAACGTCTGGACAAGTGAGTTTAACGTTGAAAAAAAATCAAACAACTCAAACTGAAGTGTTGGAAGTATTCGGAGCCCCTAATCTAGTCACCAGTAACGCAGATGGCGAAGAAGTTTGGTCATACCAAAAGCATGCTACTTTGGCAAATGCAAGTTCAGCAACAGGCTTTGCCGGAGTTGGATTTGTTACTGTGTTGTTAGGAATTGGTGGAACTGCATCAACATCCAGCAGTGAACAGTCAAGTCGCACAATGACCTTGATTATTAAGTTTAAAGAAGTTCAAGGTACAAAACGCGTTGTAGACTTTTCATCTAGATATTCATCATTCTAAGGAATAAAAAATTGAAAAGAACATTATTAACCTCAGCGTTTATTTCATTGTGGGTTGCGGGATGTTCAACGCCTGAACCACAAAAGACATCGCTTGAAATTCAAGCAATTCAGGCACAGAATTTTGATGCATCTAAAAAAGTTGCATTTAATGCCGTAATGTCAGTATTGCAAGATTTAGGATTTATTGTTCAGTCTGCAAGTTTAGAAACAGGCTTTATTACAGCTGATTCTCCAGTCAAACAAGATACGTCGGGCGGTGCAACGTTTATGGCGATATTTGGTGGAGTGCGATCAGAGGGTAAAAGTGCCGTGACTGCATCAGTAGAAGAAATCACGGATAAGAAATCAAGGGTTCGATTGAACTTTCTTAGCCGATCAACTACATCTAGCCAGTATGGGCAAAATTCAACTCAGGATACGCCAGTGTTAGATCCAGCTGTGTATCAAAAAGCGTTTGATAAAATTAGCGAAGCGATTTTCATTCGCACATCACATAAATAACCCTTTTTAAACCCCCCCATCGATTCGGTGGGGGTACCCTGAGGTTTGCATCCATTAGATTGCTTCGATATGTTCCCAGACCTCTTACAAAGATCAATCCTAATTACACTCTAAATAGGCACACTCCCTTTGGTCGCACCACTGAACGTCGACAATGTGACAGACGTTGTAAAACTCACCCTCTTCACATAAACAAAAATAGTTTCAAAAATCTTCATTCCATTCATAAAATGTTAACCCTCATCTGATAGGTTGAAAGTGGTAGGACTTTAGAAAACTCAGATACCACTTTAATGGTTGCATCTGATACGTAAGACCGATTCTGGATGTAGT
>DITM01000101.1 GCA_002422845.1 Candidatus Paracaedibacteraceae bacterium UBA6184 | reverse complement strand
CGCGGGCACCAGGGATGATCCCTGGCCCCATTGAATTAGACTCCATCGGATCCCTCTAACAGATCCAATATCCTGCTGCCTATTTTTGACGCAATCCAAACACAATTGAAATCAACGTTGCTGCTCCTAAAAAGTAACAATAATGAACCCTTCCGACCAAGTCCATTGGATTTGAACTTGAAATCGATGCCGCTAATAACACTTGAGCGCTATACGGTAAAATCCCTTGGAACACACACGAAAAAATATCCAGCAAACTTGCTGCTCGTGTCGGCAAAATGCCGTATCGTTTTGCAATATCATGGGTTGCTTCGCCAGCCATTAAAATGGACACTGTGTTGTTCGCTGTACATATATCCGCAATTGACGACATTGCAGCAATTGACAACTCACCAACCTTTTTATTTGGCTTGCCGTTATGATTAAACTTATGGGACAACAACAATATCTTTTCAATTAAATATGCTATACCGCCTTGATGTTTAATTAATTCGCTCAACCCCCCAATAAACATTGAAAGAATTAATATTTCTTCCATGGTTGTGAAACCTTTATAAATAGCCTGAGTATATTGAACCATCGTATAATCAGCCCCCAATAAGCCAATGATGCCCCCAAAAATTATTCCTACGATTAAAATTAAGTAAACATGCATTCCAGTCAAGGAAAGGATTAAAACGAAGATATAGGGTAATACTTTTATGAAATCGAAATCCAATACGGTTTCAATCACTTTCGTCTGTGGATACATCCATAAAACAGTAACAGACAAAATCATCGCAGGTAATGCTATGAAAAAGTTCATCCTAAACTTATCTTTCATCTCACACCCTTGAGTTTGAACCGCGGCGATTGTGGTGTCTGAGATAATAGACAGGTTGTCTCCAAACATCGCCCCACCCAAGACAGCACCAATCCCCACAGGTAAATCAACACCCGCAGTGTGGCAGATCCCCACGGCAATAGGCGTCACCGACGCAACAGTCCCCATGGATGTTCCCATTGCCAAACTAATAAACGATGAAACGATGAAAATGCCCGGCAATATAAAATGAGATGGAATATAGTACAATGCGAAATTAACTGTCGCAGTAATCCCCCCAATAGACATCATTACAGCGCTAAAAGCTCCTGATAACAAAAACACAAAGCACATCAACAAGATATTGCTATGACCAACCCCGGCCATAAACACATCCAAGTTCTTATTAAAGGCTCGTGGTTTCCATAAAAAAGCCAGCAGAACTGCTGGAAGAATAGCAACGGTAGGAGAAAGCGTTAACTTACCCCCGTTGCATGAATTAATACCGAACATTACAAATATGGCTAAAAACAGCAACAAGGGGAACAAACTTAAAAAAGGTGCATGTGACTTTAACCAGTGTGTTTTATTATTGTTTATCATTAAACTTCACATTTTTTTGTTATATAACATTTACTATAAAGTTAACTAAAGTTACTTGTCAAACACAACCTGACTTAAAAAAGTTAGCAACGTATGAATGTTCTTTGTTTGCGCGGATGATATTGCAAAAATAGGTTCTTTTGTATATTGGCTTAATGCTTGTGTGGCAGCTTGGACACACTCTTCGTCCACTAAATCCGTTTTAGTTAAAGCAATCACACTGGGTTTATCTTTTAACCCATGGCCATACGCTTCTAATTCATGACGAATAATTTGATAATCACGTTCAATATCTTCGCTAGATACATCAATCAAATGAAGCAATACCTTACACCGTTCAATATGTCCTAAAAATCGATCTCCCAACCCAGATCCCAAATGAGCATCCTCAATCAACCCCGGAATATCTGCGATCACAAATTCTTGATCATTCACAGATGCAACCCCAAGTTGAGGTTTCAGTGTCGTAAATGGGTAATCTCCAATTTTAGGTTTAGCTCGAGTCGCCACAGATAAAAATGTTGATTTTCCAGCATTGGGCAATCCTAATAATCCAACGTCGGCCAGCAGTTTTAATTGCAACCATACCCACATTTCTTTGCCTGGCCATCCATTTTCAAACTGTCGGGGAGCACGATTTGTTGAAGTTTTAAAGGTCGCATTGCCACGCCCACCGTCTCCACCTTTTAAAAATAAAAAGCGTTCATCGGGTTTGATCAAATCAAATAAAACAGACTCTTTATGTTCATCAAAAATTTGCGTTCCGATCGGAACTTTAATGACGATAGAATCTCCCTGAGCCCCAGTACAATTACTGCCACGACCATGTTGCCCACGTTGAGCTTTAAAATGTTGCCGATATCTGAAATCAATCAATGTATTTAAGTTCGGGTCGGTTTCGAAAATAATATCCCCACCTTTACCGCCAGTCCCACCATCGGGCCCGCCCATTTCGATAAATTTCTCTCGATGAAAACTAACACAACCGTTGCCACCATCTCCGGACTTTAAAAATATTCTTACGTGATCAATAAACTGCATAGGCTATTCCAATCATTATTAAGTACATTAGATCCTTTCAAAAGGGCTAATCATCTTTTCTTTTTTCAACTAAAACACATGTCAAGTTGCCCAAATTAACAAAATATCTCTCCTCGTTAACAGGCACAGACTCAATCTCTTTTTTCCAGTTCAACAAGGTTTCCTCAGTAATTAACCCTGCTGAAATTAGCTTATCTCCCACTTCAGACAAACGTATCACGGCTAACTCTTTATACTGCCCAAGAGTAATTTTATTTTCTAATTCATAATTTTCTACAAAACTATTTGGTAATTTCCAAGACATTTCAGGAGTGCTCTGTCCGATATTATAGTTAACCCCGTTGATCGCTCCAAGTTTTATCACTGAATCTCTATACTGGTTTAGAAATTCTTTTGGATAGTTTGTATGTATCGTCGACCAAGTAGGTTCTTGAAAGGCTAATTTCCCTCCAACTTTTAAACGTCGATACATATTTTCTAACGCTACCTTCGGCTCTAGTAAATGTACCAATAAATATCGAAAATAAACAATATCCGCTAATTCGATAGGTAGCTGATCAAGTTTTTGCGCATCCGCCTGAATAAATGTGACGTTAGTTAATCCCGCTTCATTTACGTTCAGTCTGGCAACGTTTAATTGTTCTTCCGATACATCAACAGCAAAAACATGTCCACTTGGTCCAACTTGTTGTGCCAGATAAACGGTCATAGAACCAGATCCACACCCCACATCATATACAACCATTCCGGCTTTCAACCCAGCTTTTTGCAAAAGATTATACGATCCCTGCGCAATAAATTTTTGCTGTAGATCTAATGCTTTAGCGCCATCTTCTCCCGTTGCAAGAATATAGGAATTACTCTCCACTTTATCTCCAAATACCGATACACAGGACAATATAACCAAGCTTCTAAAAAAAAGATATGCAATTAATCTAGGGGGATCAATAAACCGCATGGTTTCTCCTTATAAAAAAAGGGATGCAATTACATCCCTTTTTTACATTATAATAGACGGCAATTAAGCCATTGGAATAACGTTAACGTATGTTCTATTCTTTGCTTTTGTTAAGAATTTAACTTGACCATTAGCCATTGCAAACAATGTATGATCTTTACCCATACCTACGTTATCACCAGGGAAAAATTCTGTTCCACGTTGACGAATGATAATGTTACCAGACACCACCACTTCTCCACCGTATTTTTTAACGCCTAAACGACGTCCTATGGAATCGCGACCGTTCTTCGAACTACCGCCAGCTTTCTTTTGTGCCATAACTTAGACTCCTTATGCTTCAGCAGCAGCGCTTGGTTTTGCTGCTTTTTCAACGATATCGTTAATTTTTAACACTGTCAAATGTTGACGATGTCCATTTTTACGACGAGAATTCTGACGACGACGCTTTTTGAAAATAATAATTTTTTCACCACGCGTTTGATCGACAACAGTTGCAGTAACTTTCGCACCGCTGATAAAGGGCTCACCGACCTTCACCTTACCATTGCTAGCGATCATAAGTACGTCGGAAAGCTCTATCGTTTTCCCTTTTTCTACGTCAAGCTTTTCAACTAAAATCACTTGATCTTTAGCGATTCTATACTGCTTGCCGCCTGTTTTTACAACTGCGTACATGATTAAACCTGTGTTTGATTAATAAATATAACAAGCTGCAAATTATACAATACTCATCAAAAAGTCAAGGGGTTTATCTATTTCATATAACTTCACTATAAATTCGAACATTTTAATTAATGCTCTGCGCCGGATTGAACCGTTTTGACTCCGATCACATATAGCTAGATTAATTTAATTTGGGTACAGGAACGAGGCGAGACATGGACTAAAATGTACATTAGCGACCGAGTGACGTATACCCAAATTATAAGAATTCAGCTCTATCAGTAAGGAACTCTGCTAGATACCTCAGAACCTCATAATACCTTATGAAATGATGCAACCAGGCAATTTAATAAAATAGGGAGCAAATTGCTCCCTATGAATTAAGGTCGTTAAATTTTAGTAACTTAACCTAAATTATATACGATCTTGTTATCTGGGTTCTCAAAGTCTTGTTCTATTCTATGGCGCGGCAACGTTTTCAGCTCATTCAAATAATGGTTTAGAAAAAGAAAATGAGGCGAAAATAGAGTTTTTAGACAGCCTTCCTGACTCAAGTCTTTTATAGAAAACCAATGCACCGAGTTTAAAAATGATTCCTTAGCCTCTGGCTCTGGACTTTCAGCAGATAAAACTCCAGCATAAAAGCAACACGTGTCGTTTGCTCCCTCACTGTTTGCATTAGTTCGCTGCCATGATCCAAGATAGGTACAGCTTTCTACAACTGCTCCGGTTTTCTCTTGAACCTTTGCCACGAACGCATCATGAGGAAGCTTACCTTTTGGTTGCGCTCCGCCGACAAAATTCAGATCATTTGGCCAACGACTATCCTTTACTAACATTATCTCACGTTGGTCACCCTCTCCTCGCACTAAGAATCCATATCCACCACCAATACTGGTTAAAGAAGACTGAGGCAAGGCGTCCTCTAATACCTATGCATAGGGGGGCGCAAGTAAAAACAGAGCGGTCATCATCCAACTTAAAAATACTTTTTTCATACGATTCTCCTTTTGATTACATCCCACGTTAATAGCAGATACAAATCTACTGTTTGCACACTATCAAGAAACAAGCCCCCCTGTCTAATTATTTTTGACACATTGATTTCGGGCAAGATTCAACTCTATCAACTGTCCTTACGAATGGTTTGTTTGATGTTTCTGCTATACCTTTTAAGATGTAAAAAATTCAGTCTTTCCAATCAGTTTTAAGGGGGATTTTCAATAACTCATACTATTAGAACTTTTTTGGATTCAAACATATTTCTGAACCCACTGGGGCTACCCCTCTTAATCTAGCGTCCGCGAACCTACTCAAAGCAACCCCTCCGACGACTAGAATAAATGCTATAATTGCCAGCATTGCCGTATACACAATTTTAAAGCCACTGCCCTTTAAGAACATCCCTCGAATAATTCTTTAAAAATCAGTGATTGGGAATTTTCGCTTAAATATTGTACCCACAGTGGCATACCGAAAAACGGAAACATAAATCCTGATAGTACCTTCTAAGTTCCTGCCCCGTCATCGCGAACAGTCTACTCTCGTTCAAACTAGGACGTCTTTGCACAGCGCTGTTCGATACCACATTCAGAATCGGCCCTACGCATCCCAACTAGAGTTTGAAAAATAATAATTGACACTTCAAAA
>DITM01000078.1 GCA_002422845.1 Candidatus Paracaedibacteraceae bacterium UBA6184 | reverse complement strand
TGCGTAAATTTAATGGTATACCCAGACAGAATTTTGGGCTATTTTTGAAGGAATGTGAGTGGCGTTTTAATACCCCAACTGCAAAAGCTCAATTAGCCCACTTAAATCAATGGCTTAAGGGCTGTTTGTAAACCGTTATCTGGTACAGCCCCAAAATATAAATGTATGAGCTCTTAAGAACTAACATATACTCAAAACATTAACAAAAAATTGATTTCGCAATAAAAAAAGGAGAGATTACTCTCTCCTTCAATACAGTCAATAAACTCTAATTAACCAGTAATTTCTTTTAATGCCAACAAGTCAAGCTTGAAACTTGGTCCCATTGTAGAGCACACAGAAATCTTCTTAACGAAAGATCCCTTAACCCCAGCAGGACGAGCCTTTGCTAACGTGGAAATAACCAAATTTGCGTTATCTGCAATCTTTGCAGCATCAAAGCTAACCTTACCGATACCCAAGTGGATAATACCTGATTTATCAGCGCGATATTCAATTTGACCGCTTTTTGCAGCTTTTACAGCATCACCAACGTTCATTGTCACAGTTCCAAGCTTTGGGTTTGGCATTAAGCCCTTTGGACCCAATACTTTACCTAAACGCCCTACTACACCCATCATATCAGGAGTTGCAACGCAGCGTTCAAACTGGATTTTACCCTTAGTAATCTCATCGATTAACTCTTCGCCGCCAACAAATTCAGCACCTGCTGCTTTTGCTTCATCAGCCTTTGGTCCCTTAGCAAACACACATACACGTGTCATTTTACCATTACCATGAGGCAACGTTAACATACCGCGCAATGCTTGATCTGCCTTACGAACATCTAAGTTAAGATTCAATGCAATTTCAACTGTTTCATCAAACTTAGCAAACGAACGTTCTTTCACGTTCTTTACCGCATCTGTCAACGCATATACCGCATCAATGTTCAAGCCTTCATAAGCTTTCTTTAATTTTTTTCCAATACGTGCCATTTGATTACTCCACAACCTCAAAGCCCATAGAACGAGCCGAGCCTTTTAACATACTCATTGCTGCTTCGATATCATTTGCATTCATATCTTTCATCTTCTTTTCAGCAATTTCACGGATTTGTGCAATCGTTACTTGACCTGCAAATTCACGACCAGGAGTTAAACTTCCCTTTTGTAGGCCTGCAGCTTTTTTCAAAAAGTGCGTATTTGGTGGTGACTTCGTAACAAATGTAAATGTCTTATCCTTAAACGCAGTAATCACAACGGGAATTGGCGCACCAGCTTCCATGTCTTGTGTTCTTGCGTTAAACGCTTTACAAAATTCCATAATGTTTAAACCACGTTGACCTAGTGCTGGTCCAACAGGTGGTGATGGAGTTGCTTTACCCGCAGGTATCTGCAACTTGATATATCCTAGTACTTCTTTTGCCATAATATACTCTTTACTTAATGTTTTACTTAAGAGCGCGTGGTTGACGAATTAGCGTATCTCCCACACAAAATCTCTAACTTAATTTATCTACCTGTGCAAATTCAAGTTCAACTGGCGTCGCACGGCCAAAGATCGATACCGAAACTTTCAAACGTTCTTTTTCAGCATCAATATCTTCCACAATACCTGTAAACGTAGCAAAAGGTCCTTCGTTAACGCGAACTTCCTCACCCACTTCAAATACAGTCGAAGATCTTGGACGACGTGCACCGTCTTCAATTTGCCCCATCAAACGCTCAACTTCTTTTTCGCTAATCGGTGTTGGACGGGTTTTACCGCCTAACAATCTAGAAACTCGCGGAACAGAACGAATCAACGCCCATGTGTCATCTGTTAAAGCCATTTTGACCAATACATATCCGGGGAAAAAGCTTTTTTCTTTACTCACTTTTACACCCTTGCGAAGCTCTGTAACAGTTTCTGTGGGAACCAAGACTTTTTCAATCTGCGCTTCCAAGGCTTTTTTCAAAACTTTTTCTTCAATTGTTTGAGCCACACGTTTTTCAGATCCTGAATAAACGTCGATGACATACCAACGTAATTTAATTTCTGTCGTTGTCATGTTATGCACCCAATCCTTTAAAGACTCGCATCAACATGTATGATATCGCGCTATCCACTCCAAAGAAAAACATTGCAGCAATCGTTCCCAAAATAAAAACCATAACACTTGTAACGACAACCTCTTTACGAGTCGACCAAGTTACTTTGGATACCTCTTGACGAACCTGTCTTATAAACTGAACTGCGGATACTTTTGCCATGCCTAAACTTTCTTATTGCACGTTAAATAAATGGCAGGAGCGGAGGGGATCGAACCCACAACCCTCGGTTTTGGAGACCGATANNACCGATACTCTACCAATTGAGCTACACTCCTATGCCGTGGCAGGCGTGTTGCCTGACGAACAATGTTGTACCACAACATATACTTGGATTCAAGAAAAAAGCTTCTCTTAAATCAGTATAAGATTGATCGAAATTCATTTATTGCTCTTAGGTGAATATTGGTAATTAACTTGCACAAAATGTAAACATTCTTGTTGTTTTACTTTATTTGATTTATATACATACATAATTTCTATTTTAACTAATTTGGTATTAGGCTATAGTCAATTAAAATCGAGGAGATAAACAGTGAGTGTTAAAGAATGGATGCGTATATCAAGTAGGGGTCTAGCTGTATTAACTCAACTTTTTGTAATACTACATGTCATGTCTGAAATACTTTTTTCGGATTATCCTTTTTTTATAACCTTGCCAGCCTGTGTTTGGTATTTTATGTCTTTTAAGCTTTCCTATGAATTTGATACGGAGAAGTAAATGAATGAGGAAACCTGAAAGGAGCCTTTTTAGACGCTTAGTCTTATCTGGTGCAGGAGGTGTAGTTTCTACGCCTATTATTGCTTGTATATTGAGCGCGGAGATTTCTATTTATTTAAAAGTGTTTTTAATTGGCTTGTTGATATGGAATATAGGAAATGCACTTAAAAGAATTGATGATCGTATTTGTTAAGTACATAATAATTTTAACAGGAGTAGTAGCATTAGGAAGTATAAGAAAGTTAACTATTTTTAATCTACCCTTGAGTCATAAGCTTCGTTTATGATTCTCAGTTGTGCCACAAACTAATATCAAGAATCAAAGTCAAAGAACCCCAACATGTGCTTTTACGCCGAACAATTGACTTTTTTGTCATCCCCCTTATAATTACAACGTAATCACAACAAACAGAGACCCCAAATGAAAAAGATTTTATTATCACTGTTAACAACCGCAGCATTCGCCGCACCAACTTTTGCTGCAAGTGGTTTAAATGCAGAGGCAATTTTTGTCGGCGGCCAACCTGCAGCGGCTACAGCTGATGTTATGAAAGCCCAACTGGCAACAAGAGATCTATCTATCCAAGTATCCGCCGCCCCCTACTTCGCTATATCTGTTCTAGAAACCCTAATAGCTAACGGAGCTGTCTTTGATGGTGACTCTAACAATGACAGCTTAATCCACACATCAGCAACCAGATCCGCCTTGGGTTTTTTCAAAGCCTTTTTAAAAATTTGCATTAAACGTGGCTTTAACATACAGGCAAATGACCAGGATGGTTTAAATTTATTACACCGTGCAGCTATGAATCGCGATCCTAAAGTTGCCGAGTTTTTGATTAGTCAAGGGTTAGAAACAACATCCTCAGCAGAATACAACGTACTTCCAAGTCTTGGGCGTGTATACCCGCTATTCTTTGCAATAAAAGACAACAGAATAGATCTAGCACACCTTTTTCTAGTAGGCCTTTAAGCAACGGTCTAACACAAGAACAAATCGAAACAACAAAAACTCAAGTTGCTACTTATCAAAAGTGGATAGATTCTAGAGAACCAGTAGACACAAGCACTATTTGATCTACAAGAAGTAGAAATAGAATAATCTAACGCTAAAAAATAATATCCCCTCTCATCGTTACAATGGGAGGTTTTTTCACCAGAAATGTCTTAGCTTTAAATATGGAGCGGGTGAAGGGAATCGAACCCTCACGACCAGCTTGGAAGGCTGGAGTTCTACCATTGAACTACACCCGCTAAAGTGTATGTGGTGGAAGGGACAGGATTTGAACCTGTGTAGACATACGTCGTCAGATTTACAGTCTGATGCCTTTAACCACTCGGCCACCCTTCCGGTAGTCGTCTGTTTGTCTGGCTTAAAATATTATTTTTCGCGCCTGATGTCAATCCCCTTTTTTAAAAAAATGACGGAAAAATTCAAGACAACTAAGGCAAAAATAACCCAAGGTGCTGCAATAGCATCCGTTTGCACAGATATTCCCACACCAACTACAAACGATGTAAACACCATAACCATCGCCCCGATGATATGTCTCTCAGGCGTCAGGTTTAAAAATCGCAATCCAATCGACGGTAAAACAAACAAGGCACCCGTCAACAACACCCCCATCACCTTTAAACTTAAGGCGATCACTACACCTGCTATTACATTGTTTACAAACTTAACAAACCGAACAGGAATTCCATCCAAAACGGCAAGCTCTTCATGAAACATAATCAGGACTAAACTTTTCCAGAACACGATTAAATGCATCCCTAAAAAGCCCGTTGCAATCGCAAACACAACAATATCATTTTGCGTTAGTGCAAACATATCTCCCCAAAATACATGGTCAAAGCTATGACTTGATCCGTTGCTACTTAACAGCAACAACCCAATGGATATCCCTAAGGATGAAACTCCAGCCAGCCACGCATCTTTAGGTATAAACGATGGTGCCCACTCTAAGGCTACCGAAACCAATGTTGAAACGCAGATCGATACAGCCAAAATTGGCAACTGCGTAACCTCTGAAATTGCAAAGGCTAAAATCCCCATGTGTGACACAACATCCGCCAAAAAACTGGATCTGCGCCACACTAAAATAGATCCCACAGGACCAATCAACACTGCCAACGGAATGCTCAACAATAAAGGATATAACAGAATCTCACTCATGCTGACACCCTTTCCCATGGACATGATCGTGGGTATGATCATGTTGATGCGCATACAACGCCATTAAACTATCCTTACGCTGCCCAAACAATACGTGATAAGCAGGATCGTCTTTAATGCTCGATGGGGCTCCCTGGCAGCAAATGTGGGTTTGCAAACAAATCACATGATCACTGTGCTTAAACACCATATGCAAATCATGCGACACCATGAACAAGGTTTTTCCATACTCATACTTCAACGTCTGCAAGATATTCAAAAACAACGTCTCAGAATCAATATCAAGCCCCTGCATCGGTTCATCCAATAAAATAACATCAGGATTCCCTAACAACGCATAAGTCAACAATACCCGTTGTAATTCTCCTCCTGATAACTCAGAAAAATGACGCTGCCGCAATTCCAATGTTTGGGTCAACCTCTCGATACGTTCTCTATCTTCACGATCAACGCACCCTGGTTTTAAATCAAACAATCGACCAACGCTCAAGGGAAAACTCGTATCAATTTGCAGCTTCTGCGGCATGTACCCAACTCTTTGGGAACTCAACCAATTCAACTTTCCAGCGCTGGGTTTTAAAAAACCTAACATCAGCTTTAACACTGTGGACTTCCCTGCACCATTGGGCCCTATCAATGTTGTAAATGAGCCCTTTTGTATATCAAAAGAAACACCGTCTAAAATCTCTTTAGACGGTGTGCGAAACCCCACATTTTCAGCTGAAAAAACTTTCATAGTTAGAAACGATATCCAAAACTAAAGTCTGTTTGAAACCACGAAAGCCTCTTATTAAACGGGATTGTCAAATCTAAAGCGATTCCCAAGAAGAATCCAGGCAGAATAAAATCAAAGTCAAACCCAGCTCTCGCACCCCAAAACATTATCTCTTCCTTAGAGTGATACCCAAGTTTTGGCGCAGCCCAAAACATAGACTGAGCCCTAGGCAATCCGAAACGTACTATCGCTTCATGAGAATATCCCAACTGGTTTTTTCGAACTCCTTCAACCTCTAACCCCACGTACAGCCCATGGCTCAGCATGTTTGGAATCACATTGCCATAGCCGCCTGCGATTGAAAAAGACGGGGTAGATTCCCCTCCCAACAACGAAAGCCCCGCACGGGCATAAAAACTTTCCCACTTTGCAGATACAGGTACTACCCCCAACACTGCAACTAATACTATTAGTTTAACAAACGACATTATTTCTCCTAATTTTCTATTACTTCTTATTACCATATCCTTTGCACCTGTCAAAACAATTACTTAAACACACACTCTGGCAAATGCGTTACGCGATCCAATAATGGCGTTGCAGGCAATGCCGGCGTTAAGTATTCAGGGTGCGTCTCAAAACTAACTTCAAATATATCTGCGTGCTTCGGCTTATAATGACGCGGAACAATACACCCAGCCTTTTTCCAATCAGCCCCGTAATAATGGGTTAAATACCACTCAGGATCATGAACACAGTACAACTGTATCGGACCAAACGCACGTTTTGATAACGGAAAAAAAGCTTCGGGTTTGAACCATTCAGTGGGGAAATATTGCAACATTTTCCAATTCACATACATTACTTTTTTCTCTTTTGGATTCAAAGCAACCGTTGCAACATCAATAAACGGAAAGGTAATCTTTTTATCCCTGGCAATTGGATTACCTATTTTTGAAATACGATACACAGAACTATCCCATGGATCACATACAATGTGATACCCCAATGCATCAAAGGCCTTCCTTACATCGTTCAGCTTTAATTCATCCTCATGCAGAATAACCAAGTCTGCATCATCATCCCAAGGAATTAAACCACCCTGACGCATCATCCCTAATACAGTACCGCTTGATGCAGAATACCGAATCCCCGCCCTTTCAAATATTTCAGATGTATCTTTCAACATTTGATACAGATCTTGAACTGCATCCGCCTCCATATAGGTTAATGCTTTTACACTTTCAACAGTCACGACTGACGGATCTGCTCTTTCACAGGAAGAAATCATCCCTGCAACACACACACATATGCATATAAAATAATATTTCATCATTTAATTAAAATACGTCTGATCTAATGTGTTGACTCTATCCAATAATGGCTCAGCGGGTAACGATGGGTTTAAAAACTCGGGATGCTCTGAAAACTCAAATTCATATGGAACCGTATGATTGGGCTTATAATGTCGGGGAGCTATATATCCCTTAGTCTTCCAAGAATCACTATAATAATGCTTAACATACCATTCTGGGTTATTAATACACTTAACCATAACACTGCCAAACTTACATTTCTTTATCGGGTAAAAGACGTCCTCAGGATACCATTCCTCTGGAAAATATTCACGCGTCCGCCAATTTGAATAGATAACTCTTTTAGTTTTCGGATCGTTGTGTACCACAAAAATATCGACAAACGGAAACGTCAATTCAGCCCGATCATCCAGAGCTGGGTTTCCTTTTTTAGATACATTATACATAACTGCCTTATTCGTATCATACATCACATAATACCCCAGAGCATCAAACGCAGGCTTTAAATTAATCAATTTAGGCTCATCTTCGTGAAATATAGCAATATCCACATCATCATCCCACGGTATTAACCCCTGATGGCGAACCACACCTAAAGCAGTCCCACTAACAACAGCATACTTTATCCCAGCCCTGTCCAATATCTCAGTGGTATCCTTAAGCATTTGATATAGATCTTGAACAGCTGCGGGTTCTAAAAAAGCCCCCTGAATTTGTTCTTTAGACGCACGAATAGATTTAGCCGCAATAACGGGCAGATAAAAACATAAAAGAACAGCCAAAATGCTTTTCATGATCGAATGCTTTCTTATCAAGGAATTGAGTACACAATATATAAACAACCTTAAAATAACAATCAATTAAAGACCATTAAAGGTTTATGCGGCTCAAGGGCGCTGCACGCGCCCAGCGGCAGCCGCCGCTACCAAATCGCAGTGCGATTTGCTTGAGCCGCCAGCATGAAACTAATCCTATCGAATACAGCGTCACATCGCTAAGCTTTTGTTAACTTTGTTACACTACAATTGACGACAACAGGATAAATGAACATGAACTCACTCTTCACAAAAAGCTATCTTCAAATTGGCACCACGCGGTATGCCGTACACAACTTAAATACACTGGATTGGGCAGCCAGACTCCCCTATTCCCTCAAAGTATTATTGGAAAATGTACTCAGACATGAAGATGGAGTTCACATCACAAAAGATCATATTTTAGCATTTAAGCTTTGGGCAGATTCTGGTAAAAACCCAACAGACATCGAATATTCCCCCGCACGCGTACTGATGCAAGACTTCACCGGTGTACCCGCCATTGTGGATCTTGCCGCAATGCGCGATGCCGTTGCAAACCTTGGGGGCAATTCCGAAAAAATCAACCCACTCACACCCGTTGACTTAGTGATCGATCACTCGGTGATTGTTGATCACTCCGGTAATTTTGACGCCTTTCAAAAAAACGTAGATTTAGAATTTCAACGCAATACCGAACGGTATGAATTTTTAAAATGGGGGCAATCCGCTTTTAAAAACTTTCGCGTCGTACCTCCAGGCACAGGCATTTGCCACCAAGTGAATCTCGAATACCTTGCAAAAGTCGTTTGGACAAACGACTCTAACGGTGAACTCTGGGCATTCCCAGATACCGTCATCGGCACCGACAGCCACACCACCATGATCAATGGACTGGGCGTACTCGGTTGGGGCGTTGGCGGCATCGAAGCCGAAGCCACAACCCTTGGGCTTGGTATGTCGATGACCCTTCCCGAAGTCATTGGATTTAAACTAACAGGCAAAACTAACGAAGGCATTACAGCAACTGACATCGTCCTGACGGTGACCGAAATGCTCCGCAAAAAAGGTGTTGTTGAAAAGTTCGTTGAATTCTACGGATCAGGGTTAGATCACTTATCCCTAGCCGATCGAGCCACCATCAGCAATATGGCTCCTGAATACGGCGCCACCTGCGGATATTTTCCCGTGGATCACGAAACCTTAAACTACCTTCGACTCACAAATCGCCCCCCTGAACTCATTCAACTGGTTGAACAGTATACAAAATCTGTGGGATTATGGCGCGAACGGGACGACCTTATATTCACGGATACGTTAGAATTAGATCTCTCAACCATCGTGCCGTCTGTGGCAGGGCCAAAACGCCCTCAAGATCGCATTCCCCTATCCAACGTTGCAAGCAGCGTATCCGATGCTATCGAAACGTTTAAATCTGCACACATCCCAAACACTGACTATCAATTAAAAGATGGGGCCGTCGTCATTGCCGCTATCACCAGCTGCACAAACACCTCTAATCCTTCAGTGATGATTGGCGCAGGATTGCTCGCAAAAAAAGCCGTTGAAAAAGGCTTAACATCAAAACCATGGGTCAAAACATCCCTGGCCCCCGGATCTCAAGTCGTCACAGAATATCTAACCGCGGCACATTTAACCCAATATTTAGATCAATTAGGATTTAACTTAGTAGGGTATGGATGCACTACATGCATTGGAAACTCTGGCCCACTAGATCCTAAAATTGCTACAGCTATTGATGAAGCTCAACTGGAGGTTGCCGCAGTTCTTTCTGGAAATCGCAACTTCGAAGGACGCATTCACCCTCAAGTTAAACTCAGCTTTTTGTCGTCTCCCATGTTAGTCGTCGCCTATGCATTGGCGGGTACAACATTAATTGAATTTGAAAACGATCCTATCGGCATCACCCCAACAGGTCAAGCTGTCTATTTAAAAGACATTTGGCCATCCAATGATGAAATTCAAACAACACTTGAAAAAACGCTGACGAATGATATCTTCCACTCCAAATATGCAAACGTATTTGAGGGCTCAGAGATATGGAAATGCTTAACAACACCAGAATCAGCCCTGTACCCTTGGAAAAACACCAGCACTTACGTCCAAAACCCACCCTATTTTGAAAACTTTACTTCAGAGCCTCGTGCCCTAAAAAACATTGAAAATGCAAGGCTTCTTGCGGCGTTTGGAGACAGCATCACAACAGATCACATCTCTCCCGCTGGCAATATCAAATCATCATCTCCTGCAGGAAAACACCTGCAAACACTGGGCGTTTCACAAGACGATTTTAACTCCTATGGCTCTCGCAGAGGCAACCACGACATCATGATGCGCGGTACGTTTGCAAATATCCGAATTCAAAACGAATTAACCCCTGAAATTCAAGGCGGATTCGCAAAAGATCCATCCGGAACTATCACCAGCATTTATGATGCTGCAATGGCCTACAAAGCTCAAAACACACCACTTGTCGTCATTGCAGGCAAAGAATATGGAACAGGATCTTCCCGAGATTGGGCTGCAAAAGGTACAAAACTACTAGGCGTTCAAGCCGTGATTGCCGAATCCTTTGAACGCATTCATCGATCCAATTTAGTCGGAATGGGGGTTCTCCCTCTCACCTTTATGGATGGAATCACTCGTAAAGACTTACAGCTTTCTGGCACTGAAACTTTTAACATTGCGGGACTTAACAGCATAACTCAACCACGCTCAAAACTAGACTTACACATCACATACGCAGATGGAACAAAACGAACCATCCCCGTGCTATGCCGACTGGATACTGAATCAGAAATTGACTACTACCGTCATGGTGGTATACTCCCCTTTGTATTGCGCACACGCATGATGTAGAACCCGGAGTCACCCTCTAAATTGAATCGCATAGCTATAATTGGTCGCCCAGGCAGTGGAAAGTCAACTTTTGCAGTAGCACTTTCAAACAAACGACACCTCCCAGTTTTTCACCTGGATAAAATTTTCTTTACCCATCATTGGAAACAACGGAATCGAGAAGAGTTCCTAAAATTGCAACAACAGTGGATCGCTCTCCCTCAGTGGATTATCGATGGCAATTCTCTCAAATCCCTTGAGATGCGCTATCAATCCGCCGATCTTGTCATCGTATTTTTATTACCTAAATGGAAATGCTTCTGGCGAATTATTCAACGTCGATTTCAAGACAAAAACCCTGTGATCGATGATCGAGCCTCCAATTGTCCAGAGAAACTTTCTTTGAAATTACTGTATTATACTTGGAGTTTTGAACGTCGCTTGTTTCCGATATTAAGCGAACTTCAGAAAAAATATCCAGACACCCCTCTAACTTTTATCACCTCAGATCAAGAGACGACAGGCTTAATCCACCCTTAACAGAGTGACAACCTGACATTATATTCGATCAGCCCCCCATCATCAAATCGCTCTGCAATATACCCTTCGTTGAAGAAAATGAGGTGTTCAAGTTATTGATGCTAAAGTCAGTCCGTTTTATAACGTGTGCCCAGAACACATCCAATCTAACTCAATCAACAACAATTCTCAGGTCGCCCCTCTCTCTCATTTTTAAAAACACATTTCCTTGACTTTTTGACAATCGTCCCTATATACAATCCATATAGGAGATACATTATGAAACACACCCTTCAATCATTGCTGATGGCTACCGTATTGACGTTACCCACCGCTTTTGGTTCAGAGCCACTCTCTGCGTCTACTGATCCCACAACAGCTGCAGCCACCACGATAGCTACGAGTTCATCCATAGTCACCACATCTCAACGTCCGCAATCAACACTAGATAGATTCCCTTTTGGTGTAGCCAACCAGATTTCTGGATGTGCTGTTAAAAGTTCTAGGGATATTATTACTCTAGGCTTTTTAGATCTAAAGGATTTATATAGATTAGCACGAGTGTCGACGAATTGGCGTAAAGTTGCTCAACCTATGTTAACTGCACTAAATACTTGGAGACACAGTAACGTTATACCCAGACTATTGGAAGGGTTCCCCCTTACTTTTGAAAATCATTCAATACTTGCATTTCTTGGAATTAACACAGATGCATCCTTTGATAACGTACTGAAGGCTGCCGTTGCAGCAAAGCCTTGGACGATGAAGATGCCGATGCCGGATGATGAACATACGGCTCTTGTTGCTTTTGTTGATAACGATCCAACATTTACTGCCCCTCAGAAAAATATATTAAAAAGTCTATTACCCAACGCAACTCCAGATGATATTCGATCGGCAGCAGATGTATTAAGCCGTCTTGGATCCGACTATTATGATGGACCTCAACGTACAAAATATCATACTACTGCTGGAAAACTCTATGAACTAAGCGCTAATCATCAGAAGGCAACACCACTTAATATTAAATTGTCGGCAGATGGATTACGCAATCTTGGATCCAAATATTATAAAAGATCTGATGAATGTACCAAATATTATACTAACGCTGAAAAACTCTATGAACAGTATGCACTTCATCCGGACGCACGTCTATATGATATTCGATTGGCAGCACGTCTATTAAAAGATTTTTCATCTAGCTATCCTGATGGATCTGATGAAAGTACCAAATGTTATGCTAGTGCTCAAACAATCTATAAACGATTAGCAACTCAAGCAGGAGAAACTTTAGTTGATATCTTATCTAGAGCCAGTGGATTCAATGATCTTGGATTTTTCTTTCCCGCAAGATCCGCTAAACGTGTTAATGATCACGACATAGCCGCTGCACTCTATGAACTAGCTGCACATCATCCGCACGCAACTCCAGATGATATTCGACAGGCAGCAGATGGATTATGCGATCTTGGATACGACTATCATGACAGAGCTAATGCCTTACTTAGTCGATTACCCAGATAGGTATACATTTTTTCTTGACAACTCAAAACTGATATGTATACTAACAACTAGAATTGCGAAAAGGCTATCCACTATTTGGTGGGTAGCTTTTTTTCGTTCTATGTCTTTGAA
>DITM01000010.1 GCA_002422845.1 Candidatus Paracaedibacteraceae bacterium UBA6184 | reverse complement strand
AGATCCAAGATTGCATAATCCATTTGCTGCACGTAGAACATCAGATGGATCTGCATTTAGATGATGTGCAGATTTTTCATAGAGTGCTGCAGCTTTTTCATGATAGCCGAATCCAAGATCGCGTAATCCATCTGCTGCCCATTTAATATACCTTGGTGTTGCGTTGGGTAATAGGCCTATTAATATAGTTTGCTGAGTGTCAGTAAATGTTGGATGGGTCTCAACAAAAGCAACAAGAGCAGTACGTTGATCATTGCTGATCTTCTTTGCCCAAAGCTATGATGCAAAGGCGGCATTCAATATCTCATCAAATGAATCCTTTGTAAGCATGTTCTCAAGCTGAGCTGTTACAGAAATTTGAGGATTTGATTCGGGGGTTACAAAGGCACTAGTTGTTGATTCATCTGGGAAAGGAGATATTTGATCTGAAGCGAAAGCAGTGGGTAAGGTAAATACAGTTGTCATTAGTAGTGATTGAAGTATGTGTTTCATGTGTGTGTCTCATATAGTTAATCTAATTGATAGATAAGGACTCTTGTCAAAGAAGTCAAGAGTTTGTGTTTTTGAGACTGAAGAAGGGGATAGTAACCCCACTTGACGTGGGGTGATTTAGTCTGACGTTACTTTATTAACTTGTTGGCCTGATAGCTTCCAATAACGGCGATAGCGATAAAGGCTGGAATCTCATTTATAAATGGATAGAGTCCAACGATTAAGGCTTTTTCTAAACCAAACAATACTGAAAGCCAAGTTACACCGCAAGTATACAATAAGATCATTCCAGCAGTTGCAGCCAACCATAATGTAAAGAAACTGCGTTTGTAGGTTAAAATTTTAGCTGAGGTATAAGCAGAGGCCAGAAAGCCAATAAGATATCCTGCTCGAGGGCTTAACAAGGCGGCTAAACCACCTGAGAATCCTGATGCAAAGGGAAGGCCAAATCCGATTTCGATTAAATAGTAAACGACAGATAGGGCGGCCACTGTGGGTGAACAGAGTAATCCAATACACACGATCACTAACGACTGTAACGTGATGGGTACCGGGACTGTTAAAATATTAATTTGAGCAGATATGGCTAAAATTAAACTGATGGCAATTGGTTTTAGTAATAATTGCGTAAAAAGCGTTGTTTTATTAAGAGCGATTGCTTGCATAAGTATATCCTAATTACAAATAATGGTTTATCCTACCCCAAAATGGGTGAAATGCAATAGATTTATTAGGGTGAATTTGATATGATTTTTGTAGATCAATTTAAATATAGCCATATGATGAAAAATATCTTAGCCTTTGCTTTATATGCAATATTATTGATTTTGAATGTGCTAGATGCTTCAGCGGCTAAGGTCAGATACAATACAATCAAATTCAACACAATTACTACTGTAGCTGTTAATTCTTTAAACGCAGATATTCAATTTGTTTTAAGTGATGCTAATGAGGTGAGAGTTAGCGGGGAAAGCAACGTATTGTCTAACTTGGTTCTTAATCCTGAAAATGGTGTCTTAAAAATTTCTGCGGGACGGTATGCGTTTGGCATGCCGATGAAATTACAGGTGGCTATTCCACGTACGTGTCTGTTAGACATAGCTGTTGTTGGGAACAGTCATGTGTTTATTCCCAAAATGAATGCTGCGGTACGTCTTACGCTGTCAGAGCTAAGTCAGATTACGGTTGAGGCCTGTTTGGGGATAGTGTTGACAGCCAGTGGTGCAGCCAAAGTGCAATTTAATCAGGTCAAAGGTGATGTGTCGTTGACACTTTCAGAACACAGTGAAATGGGCATTATGGCGGGCGAGTTGAAAAAAGCGTTAATCACTGCAACGGAGTATAGCCATGTGTCAATTGCAGCATCGATTCAATCATTAAACTTAACAACACGAGGGGCTTCTGACGTTAAGTTAGGAGCCGTGCGAGAGGCATTTGTGTGGACGGGCCGAGGCAATGAGCGCGTATTGATTAAGAGTTTGAGTGGCGTTGCGGAAGTAACAGCTAATTATGATAGTATGTTAACCGTTGATGACGCAAATTTAGATACCTTATTGGCAGCAGCAGCCGCCACTGGAAAAATTATTATCAAAGGGACTGTTACAAATGCTGCCTTAAGTGCAAGGGGAGCAAGTCAGATTGTTATTGACAAGGTGACAGGAAAGATATTACGTAACAGCCAGATGCATAACGGAAGTATAAAGATAGTAAACCCATGAAAAATGTTAAAATTGGAATCTTAGGTTGCGCGGGTCGCAATGGTCGATTGTTATTAAAAGAAGTCTATGAAGATGGTGTGTGTCAGCTTATTGGTGGAACAGTACGTGAGGGTGGATCTGGTCACGGTGAAGATCTTGGCACTTTGACGGGATTATCTCCCTTGGGGATTTATGCCCACGCACAGCCAGGCGTCTTATTCGAAGCTGCGGATGTGTTGATTGATTTTACGAATGCAGCAAGTACATTGCATCATGTGGATTTAGCGATAGAATATCAAAAGCCGATCGTCATTGGTACGACGGGATTTACGGATGAAGAACGTAGTCAGATTATTCAAAAAAGTGATCAAACTCCTATTTTGTTAGCCTCTAATATGACAATGGGAGTCGCTTTATTGAACATATTGGTAGAAAAAGTAGCGGCTATGTTTGATACATCTTATGATATTGAAATTGTTGAAGCTCATCATCGACACAAAAAAGATACTCCCTCGGGGACGGCGCGATCCTTAGTTCGTGCGGCTCATCGGGGTCGTAAAGATGCTGATAAAAACACATTCGTTGTTCATAATGAACCCGGAGAACGCGAAAAGGGTTCAATTGGAGTGGGTGTGATCCGTGGAGGAAATGAGATCGGGACACATTCTGTATCCTTTTATGGGGATGAAGAAACGTTAGAATTAACGCATAGAGTTCTTGATCGACGCATTTTTTCTAAAGGAGCTGTGCGAGCAGCAAAATGGTTATACGGAAAGCACGCTGGGTTATACCGGTTAAAAGATGTGTTGAAAGACAGTGATTGGAGTATTGAGTAAATACAATGAAAAAAATTGCATTAGTGGGCGCTGCTGGCAATGTAGGGCGTAAGATTATTGAAATCATTAACGAACGAGAATCATTTCCAGAAGTATCGATTACGCCGATTGGATCAATGCGATCTCAGGGGGAAAAAGTACATATTAAAGAGCATGATCTAAAGATCGTCCACATTGATACGGTTGATTTTTCTCACTATGATTTGGCCATTTTTGCAGCTGGCAGTAAAGCAGCAGAGGAATATGTTCCAAAAGCAACCCAAGCAGGGTGTCCTGTGATTGATTGCAGTTCGTTTTATCGTATGGATCCCAAAGTGCCTTTGGTGATTCCCCCTGTAAATTTAAAGGATGTTGAACGATATACTGAGAAAAAGATTATCTCATCGGCAAATTGTATTGCGTCCCCCATTACAACGGTTTTGGCGCCATTGCATCAAATTAGCCCGATTGAGCGAGTTGTCATTTCAACGTATCAATCCGTATCGGGTGCGGGTAAAGATGCGATGAATGAATTGATGCATCAGACAAAGGCGTTTTATACAACGATGCCGTATCAGCGTAAAGTGTTTCCAAAAGACATAGCGTTTAACGTATTACCCATGATTGATTCGGTTCACCCCAATGGAAATACTGGTGAAGAAACTAAAATTGCATTGGAAATTAAAAAAGTTTTAGATCGCAATATTAGCATAGCTGTCCAGTCTGTAAGAGTCCCCGTGTTTATTAGCCATTGTGCCTCTGTATTTGTGGAGTTTTCAGGACCTATAACACCTGATCAGGCAAAAGATGCATTGCGGTTGTCTTCGCATGTGACAGTAATTGATGATATGAAAAATTACTATTCAGCGTTAGATGCTGCCGGTGAAGATCAAGTGTTTGTTAGTAGATTGCGATATGATCCAAGCGTTGAGAATGGTCTAATTTTTTGGACAGCCAGTGATAACTTGCGCCGTGGGGCAGCCTTGGATGCTGTTGAAATTGCAGAGCATTTATTAACGAAATACTTATAAGAACGATTAGTAAGAATACTTAAGGGAGACAGAAGTGAAGTATATATTGGGATGTTTTATTTTTTTTAATAGTATTGTTCTTACTAGTGCTGCAAAGATAGATAGTAATAGCTCTTCTAAAGATGAGCTATTAAAACGAGGGCATCAACATAGTCATGCGGGTGATTTTGCTAAAGCAAAAAAATATTTTTCATTGGCGCTTAAAAAAGACCCATCGTTTCAGGCAGCAAAACTGTCTTTAATAGCAGTAGAAAAAGATTTAAGATTTCAACAGTTTCAAGAAAGCTTACCTTGTGAATGTATAAAAAAAGACGCAACTGACGAAGAATTATCAAAATGTGTTAAGGAGTTTTTTGTATATAAGGGGAAACCATTAAGTGTCAAAATGATTTTTGATATGGTTCCTTGGTTATCCGATCGTGGTTCCCAAGTATTAACACTGGATATAGAAAACTCTTTTAAATCAAATCGTTATTTTGAGGGCGATGATTCTTCAATAGAAAGAAAAAGTGAATGGTTTAAAGTGGTATTAAACGATAAAAAAGATGATACTACATATTCCTATGATGTCATAGGTAAAACCTCATCTGGAGTATTTGTTGTTAAAATTATAAATTCTCCTAATCGTGCATCGGGAGTCTTTGCAGAGCTTCTATTTCTAAAAATTGAACATGAACCTAATTTTCAATTCAGTCAATCAAGCGCATCGGATAAAACAATAGGTAAACTATCTGGAAAGCGACTGGTGCTAAAAAAACTAGGAGATTATCCGCTAGGCAATCGTACGGAAAGTGAGATTAATATAAGGGGCAATACAATAGAAATTAGAATGCAAAATCATTTAGAAAATGAAAGTACTTCGCACTTAATAGAGCTTGAAGAGTAACGTTAATATTCAGGATTTAATTACCCTGATTAGTGAGGTGACTATTTTCAAAGTGTGTTGCAGACTAGATAAGTAGTTTACCTTAAAATTGCAGTTAACGAGGTAGGTGTATGTGTTGATTGTAATTGTACCCCCAATTCGCTTAATCCCATTAATACGAGTTCGGGCAAAATAGTTTGAGCTCTGTATGATTCCCTGACGTTTTTTAAAATTTTATCTAACGATGGGCTCATGATTACCATAGGGCCAACGGCTTCGAATGAGGTTAATTTTGGAGAGATCGATAAAGTAATTGAGCCCCCTTTAGGAAGGGTATCAATTAATAAATACAAAATGCAGGTTGTGATTCTGAGCAATAATGATTCTTGAGATGAGGTTGGCGTAAACTCTTCCAAATAAAATTTAATTTTAAAATGAGTGCAGGCATTTTCGCAATGTTCTTTAAATTCTTTTTCTGTTGGAAGGCTGTCATTTTTACCAAATGCAAATGCATATCGGAAAAAATTGATGCGACGTAACGTTTTATTTAAGCTGTCTTTTAATAATCCATAGGCTGGATCAAATTTGATGTTATCTGGAAGATGTTCATCCAATAAGCTTAACCCCATATCAATAGCACTGACGGGTGCAACGATATCATGGCAAATCTTTGAGGATAAAGATCCTAAGAATGAAAGAGTGTCTTTTGTATTCATATCATTATTTTTATTGTTGTATTAAGCGTATGCCAAATTGAAATGGATGTAAAGAGAATATATTTTTTAGTGAAATATATCGGCGCCCTTCACTTCACAATGCCCCTGGCGAGGCAATCAGAGGCGAACCTGCGCCCGCTAGGTCAGGGCGCCGTAAAAAATCCGTATCCGAGCGAATCGGATCTAACCTAGCGGATGCAACGGCACGTTGTTTATTCTATAGCAATAAGTTCTACGTCAAACAATAGAGTGCTGTTTGCAGGGATCACGCCTGGAATTGCTCTGGAGCCATATCCTAAGTCTGCTGGAATGATCAGTTTGCGTTTGCCACCAACTTTCATTGACATAACGCCTTCATCCCATCCTTTGATCACAACGCCTTTTCCGATTGGAAAGCGGAAGGGTTCTTTGCGGTCAACGGAGCTATCAAACTTTGTACCATTTTCTAATGTGCCGGTATAGTGTACTACTACGGTTTTGCCAGCCACTGGACAAGGGCCAGTACCTTCTTGAACATCAATATATTTTAAGCCAGAGGGGGTTGTAATGGTGTTATCTTTTTCAGTCATTGTTTTTGTATCTCCTTGATTGATTTTTGCGGATTGTTTAGAGGCTGCATAACTTAGTGTAGTTATGCATATTGCCCCAATGCAAAAAAAGTTTTCGATATAAATTGCATCATTGTTACCCTAATAAACAGAGATACTGTAAACAAGTGAGATTAAAAAATCTACCCTATTCTTCAGTGGTTTTGGGCGGAGCTGTATATGTAATACGAATCCGCGTGATTTGGTTTCTTTTTCGTGCGATGATTTTACACTTTAATCCATGAATCATAAACTCTTGACCGATTTCGGGTATTTGTTCAGTTTCATAAATTATAAGTCCTGCAAGTGTTGCGGCTTCTTCATCGGGGAGATCCCAATCAAATTCGCGATTTAGGTCTCGCAAAGTTACCCAACCGTGAACAGATATTGTCTGCGGGCCTTCGCGGCGGACGCCTGGGACGGTAACGTCATGTTCATCATCAATTTGTCCGACGATTTCTTCTAAGATGTCTTCTAACGTGACGATCCCTAGTAGGGCGCCATATTCATCAACAACGCAAGCTAGATGTTCTCTGCGTTCTCTGAAGGCATTTAACTGATCTAATAATGATGTGGATTCAGGGATGAACCATGGTTTTACACACGCAGTTTCAAGGCTGATATCTGACATATCGCCATCATGGCGAGCGAGGGCTCTTAATAAGTCTTTTGTATGAAGGATACCCACGATGTTTTCACGGTTATCTAACCATACAGGGTGGCGAGTATACGGGCTGGACAAGACTTGTTCTAACGCTTTGTCCAAGGGGGTTGATGTATCAATCATCACCATATTTTTACGGTGGGTCATTATTTCATCAACGCTAACGTCAGCAAGATCCAAGATGCTTTCCATCATGGCTTTTTCGTTGCGAGCTTTTGACCCCATGTGGGCATGAAGGGCGATTGCACCTTTTAATTCATCAACACTTTCGTTGGGATCGTTTTCTTTGGAGTGGACGCCTGCTAATCTTAATGAAAAGCGGGCAATGATGTTAGTAAGTCTTAGTAAAGGTTTGAAGACTTTTAGAAATACTTTAATAAAGCCAACGGTTTTAAGTGCGATCTTTTCTGGATAGTGATAGGCATAAATTTTAGGGATAATTTCGCCATAAATCATAATCAGGATGGTCATGATGACTGTGGATAACATCACGCCTGCTTCATCAAATACGCTGGTAAGAGCTGCGGTTGCCACGGCGGTTGCGGAAACTTCAAGTAATGTTTCGCTGGCAAGGAGTGCCCCAATAATATCTGACATGCTTTTTCTGCGCAGTTCTTCGACCTGGGCGGCTTTGCGATTGCCTTTTCTTATAAGATTTTGGAGTTTTCCTTTTGAGGCTGCTGTAAAGGCAGTTTCAACGGCAGAGATAAAACCACTTAATACAAGACATAAAAGAATAATAATCAAAAATAGGAAAATAGACACACGGTTACCTTAAGATATTCATTATTGCCAAAATATACACTAAATTAAGGATAACAAAAATAAAAAGCTTCCCTAAGGAAGCTTTTTATTAAAGTTCGTACTTTATTGATTATCGCTATCGTCATCACTTTGGCTGTCACCAGTATCATTATCGCCATCTGGACTGGAAGCATCAGCATCACTTTGGCTGTCACCAGCAGCATTATCGCCATCTGGGCTGGAGGCATCAGTATCACTTTGGCTGTCACCAGCATCACTATCGCCATCTGGACTGGAGGCATCAGTATCATCGTTATCAGCGTCGTTGCCATCATCAGTTTGATTTTTTACAGCTTTTCTAATTTTAGATGCAACATGGGTTTCATAGTCTGTATCAAAATCACCGCCAGCATCCTCATAAGCCTTTTTCTTTGCTTCATGGTCAGCGCGATGAGCAGCAGAGTCGGCTTTGTCAGCTAAATGCATGCTTTGAGCTGCGCTTTGGAACTTAGCAGCTGCCTCAGGACCCATTTTACGAGATATTGCTTTTCCACCTGCTTGTATTGCCTTTTCTCCAATGGAACCATGAGCTGCTTTTTTAAGAGCACCGCCTGCTTTTTTCTCCATTTTTTTTATGTTGTCAAAGAAGCCTGCATCTACAGTTTGAGGTAGGGATACTCCTAATGATAAGAGTGCAATTAACGGAAGTATACGTTTTGTTTTCATTGTTGAATCCTTTGTAATAGAAAAATAATTTTGTTTTTTTACGATACATAAAAATATTAAAGAAAGTGTTAATTTTAAGAAAATATGTTTTGAGATGCGTGATTAATTTTCGTGGCGCTGTGTGAAAGATCAGGGGTTGAGTCTTGTAGCCATTCATAAAAAATACTGCAAATAATGATGTTATAAGTGAGGTTATCTAGGAATGTTTCGATTTTAGATTCAAATAACGTCTGTGTTAATTTGTTTAAAGTGGGAGCTAGGCTGAAATTTTTAAAACTCAGACTATCCCGATTAAAGATAGTTTCAAGGTCGGTTTTGTAATCCGAGAGATTTTCTAAGAATGTTAACATTACCTCAAAAAAATCATCGGCAGATGTGGGTGAGTCAATCTCTGTTGTAAGTTGGGCTGTGGTAAAGGCTTCACATAATAGCGTAGAGATCGCAGAATGCGCACTGTGGCATGAAGCATCTAAGGAGATATTTAAATCGCGGGCTACGGTTTCTGGAGAGTAGGCCTTTATTCCGTGAGTTGCGATCCAACTGATAAATTCTTTTAATGACGAATGATACATTTCTCTCTTTAGTTCTGAGTTTGGTTGAATTATACTTTTATATAATAAAAGGAATAATAAAAATGTTAAAGGAAAAGCTGTTCACTCGGTTTGATTGCTTTTTAGATGATCCAGATGCCCCAGAGCCTCAGTTTGAGGTTGTGTCTGCTGACGTGACAGAGGCACTGTCCACCGCTTATGAAATAAAATTAACATTATCATCCAAACATTTACATTTAATCCCACGTGCTTTTATCAAGCAATCAGGACGACTTATTTTAAACTTTGGTACTAATAAACGATATTTTCATGGAATCATTGGAGTCTTTAAACAGCTGGAATTAAGCTCAAACCCTGAAGGGGATATGATTTCGTTATATGAAGCCAGGTTGTATCCACAGTTATGGTTTCTAAGATTTAACAAAGAATATCGAATTTTTCAGGAAAAAAGCACTTTAGATATTGTTGAGCAATTGTTGCAAGAAAACAAGTTGTTGTACGTAACGTTCCCAAAATTCCATAAAACATCAGCGTTAGCGAGTTCAGATCCGATACGAAAATATTGTGTGCAATACGGCGAGTCGGATTTTGATTTTATTTCAAGGCTGTTAGAAGATCGCGGGTTCTATTATTATTTTGATCATCATGCCATGAAGCATACATTAAGCTTGGCATTCACTCCCCATGATCATAAAACCTGTCCAGTGGTGGATACGGTAGAAATTAGAGATACAGATTTTAAGGGGAATGAATTAAATAAAGTTCTTACCTATGAAATTTCATCGCATATGCAACCCGAATATCAAGTGTTGATGGATTATAATTATCACATGGCTTCATTAGAAATGGCAGCGCACACCAATTCCGTTGGGGATGGGGGCGCGATGTATGCATATCCAGGTGGATTTAGTCACTTGATCGATGGGTATACCAAGGTCAAACATTTAGTTGATGGCGACGAATCAGAAGTTGTTACCCTTGCGGGAACTTCGGCCGCCCCATTTTTTAGCCCTGGGTTTAAATTTACATTGTCAGGACATCAGAATTCCAAGTTTGATGAGAAAGTATTTACACTGGAAACGGTGACTCACTCGATTAAAGATCCTCGTTTTCTAGGAGAGGATGATCTTGTGTATACGAATACGTTTACTGCGTTTTTAAGTACCACTTCATATCGTCCAGAGTTAAAAACTCCAAAGCCTAAAATTCATGGGGCTCAAACGGCAATAGTCATTGCCCCCCATGGGGAAGAGGTTTGGACTGATGAACAAGGACGAGTTAAGGTTCAATTTCATTGGAATCATCGCGGGTACAAAACGCCGATAAATCTTGATACTGCAACCCCGCCCGAACAGCAACAGAAGAAACGTCATCGTCATTCTTCGTCTGATAATGATATGGATACCTCTGACGATAAATCTTACAAGAAGCATAAGCATCATAAAGATGTTTCAGACTCTTTACCTGCTGATTCCGCCATAACATCTGAAGGGGATTAAGATAATGGCAGATGGTTTGTTAAAAATTATTGAAGGTCTTGAAAAAAAAGTAGGTAATTTTATTGAGAAGGAAGTTGATTCAATAGAGGAATCTGGCGATAAAAAGTCAGCATATTCGGAAAAGTTTCAAGGAGATGTTTTAGGAAAACATGATCCATATGATGATGATAGTGGAGACCACGAAGCCCATGCCGCAGAATCTGCTGTATCAGATCCGGCTCATAGTGCTGAGTGGTTTTCCGCAGTAAAGGGGCCTGGCAAAGCAAAGCCTGTTCCTGCGCCCTCTGCTGGAGCTAAAGATGACGGTCAAGGTGATGCCCAGGGTAATGCAAGAGGTGATCAAGCCAAGGGAGTTGATGCTGATTCATCATCGGATGCAGGTGGCGGCAACAAAAATAAAGCGGCTGGTTCAGGTACAAAAACTGCTGGACAGCAAGATGGAGATCCTGCTGCTGCCGCAAACGCCGGAGTCCAGAAGGGTGATCAAGGTGATGTTCAAGCGAGAGCAAAAACTGGTGCAAGAGGTGATCAAGCCAAGGGAGTTGATGCGGATTCATCACCAGACGCAGGTGGTGGTAATACAGATAATTCGACGGGACAACAAGATAGAGATGCTGCTGCAAGGGCTACGTCCAGTGATGAGGCTGGGAGTGATTCAGATGACGAAATAGATCCTCAAACAGGGGCAAAGAAGAAAAATGCGGATCCAAATAACCCCGATGCTGGCAATGCCGATTCATCGAATGATGGAGCTGGGGGAGGCGATGAAGCAGCTCAATCTGAGGCAAACGATGGCGGGGCTAAAGCTGCAGAACAATCGCAGTCTTTAGAAGCAGCAAGGGCTAATCCAAAAATTCCAAGTTTAAAGAAAGATCTGCAGAAAGTTGCCGAGCAGGGTAAAGAAGCTAAACTTAGAAAAGAAGAACTAAGAGGTGTTAGACGTACATTGGAAGAGCCTCATAAATTATTTAAAGATTCGGAAAGATTAGAAGCTGCGCGGTCTGGAGACCCTGAAAGATTACGACAAAGTTTCAAGCGATACGGACGAAGAGTAGCGCCAAAAGATGATTCCGACCCGCAAGATATTGCTGCAGATCCAAAGAAATTGAAAGCGTTGCGAAAGAATCATAATAAAGCTATTCGTCATATGCTTGATATGGGGCAGCAATATGGAAAAGATCCGTTTGATGGCGTAGACCCTGCTGATATTCAGGATATTATAGAGCACCATGCGGCAGAACATCCGCACCGTAAACATAACGCACCCTATGTACCCCCTGCATCAGATAATGATGGTGGGGATGAAAGTGGAGATAGCAGGGATAGCAGGGATAGCAGGGATAGCAGGGATAGCAGGGATAACAGGGATAACAGGGATAGCAGAGATAGCAGGGATAGCAGGGATAACAGGGATAACAGGGATAACAGGGATAGCAGAGATAGCAGGGATAGCAGAGATAGCAGAGATAGCAGAGATAGCAGAGATAGCAGAGATAGTGCTCCTGATTCTTATAATGCGGAAGTGAATGGAAATGATGCCGCGAGTTCAAGCCCTGATGGGGGAAGTCGTGATGGGTCAGATGATGATGATCAATCCCAATCAACGGCTAATGAAGATGAAGGAGATGATGGAGATGGGGCTCTGCCTTATCCTAAATTGGATGATGCAGCAAAGTTAGATCCGGATAACCCTGGTGATGCACAAGAAGTTCGCAAAAAAACAGATGCAAAGAAACGCCCATATCCCAAGCCTTATACAAGTCCAGATGATCCATCCGATTTGCAACTTGCGTGTGAGTCATTATCTAAAATGGCAGCGTCAACAGATGATGATGATCAAGGTAATAATGATGATTCAGATAGCTCAAATAACTCAGATGATTCAGAAAGCGATGATGATGATGATACATCTGTGCAAAAGCAAAAAAAGCGTGCAGCAAAAAAAGTATTGAAGTGCTTGAATCGTGTTAGATCATTTCAAGAAGATCCGGCTGCGTGCGAAGGTGCATTTGTAGATGATGCCGCCGAGGAAGGAGGCACTGTTGCTGGGTTAACGCCTCATGAACTTGAGAGTCATTATTATGCGTTGAAACAAATAGCCCCGTCAAGTGCTTTGACATCAGATGATAATTCAGAAAACGATGATGACAATTCTGACGATTCAAGTAGTGATGATAACAAAAATTCTAACAACTCTGACGATTCAAGCAGTGATGACGACAATTCTGACAATTCCAACAGCGACAGCGATGATTCAAACGATGACAATTCTGATGATACAGATAGTGCGGCATCTAATGCTAACATAATCTATAACACTGATTCTGATAATGATGATGATAGCGAAGTCGATGATATTGAAGTTGCCTTACCTTCGAACCAATTCCCCAATATGACTGTTAAATCAAGTGCCTCAGATACAAGTGACGCAAGTACAAGTGTTTCAGATGACGACGACGATGATGATAGTTCAGATAGCGATGATTCATCTGATACAAGTAGTAGTGCTAGTACGGCCTCAAGCAGTAGTGGAGGAGGTGGGGGTAATCTTGTTGGACAAGCAGCTGGGCAGGTTAATGGCTTGCTTCAGAGTGATGCGGCTAATACGATTAAGGGTGCTGTAGGCGATGCAGAGAACGCTGCACAAGCCATTCAAGGAGCTTCAGCTGCGATTTCTGGAGTTGAAGGATCATTGTCGGATGTTCAGAACATGGGTAGCCAAGCAAGTTCACTTATCTCTGGTTTGGGAACCGGTGGAGCCGGAGGTGCTGTTCATAGCTTATCTGGTATAGTTAACTTGTGTTCAAATCCTTTAGATGCAGTGACTAATGCTGAAAATTTATTATCAAATGTTGGTAACTTAGCCCAGAATCCAAATCAAATTTTGGATCAAGCAAATTCTATAGTTCACGCGGGCGTGCAAGGCGTTACGGCAATTGCTAATGCAAAATCTCCTGAAGATGCTTTGAATGGTGTTCTAAATTTAACCAATCAAGCAAGTTCTGCAGTTCAATCGGGTGAGCAAACTATTTCTGCTGTTTCAAATGCAGGGTCTGCATCAGATGCTCTTGACGCAGTTTCAGGTGCGGCCAGTGACTCGGATGATAGTAGCAGTTCTAGTAGTGGTTCTGATAATTCAAGCTCAAGTGCCGATGATGATTCGGATGATGATGATGATGATACACCACAAGAATTTACGAATGCCCAACAGTATGGGGATAATTAACCTTAATGGGGGAAAATATTTATGACTACAGAGTCTGACAATGATGAAGAAGATAGTGCAGTAAAACATTTGCATACGCATCATCAGGCATCGCAGCGTCTTACCCATAATAAAAACAATAAAGATGGTTCAGATACGGATGATGATACAACTTTAACTGCAAATATTAAATATCATAAACGTATGGATGAGCGTACAAGCTGTTGGATTCGGGTTGCTCAGTCAATGGCAGGGCATGGATGGGGGAGTTACTTTATTCCAAGGGTTGGCCAAGAGGTTATCGTCAGTTTTATTGATGGAGATCCAGATCGACCCATCATTACAGGGGCAGTATACAATAGTGATCATCATCTTCCCTTTATTACAGGGGCTACTTATGATTTAGATGATGAGAGTCCGGCAGGAACGATGAACCCATATTATTCAGGTTTTTTATCTCAATCTCAAGGCGGAGATGGGGGGCATAATGCGTTGCGATTTAATGACGTGTTAGGGTCTGAAGAGTTTTACATGCATGCAGAAAAAGACATGTGTACCGTGGTTGAACATGATGAAACAACGCACGTACATAGAAATAGATCTATCTTGGTTGAAAAACAAGAAGATCATAAGGTGAAAGCCAATCGCCATCTAGAAGTTCTGGGTGATCAGACAATTCATGTTGTTGGGAATGAAACCGTCAATATCGACCAGACCAGAGCAGAAACTATAGGAAATGATTTAACTCAAAGTGTTACAAATGATAAAAATGTACAAATCGGAGGGGATTCCACACTGCAAATCGGAGGGGATTCTTCAACAGATATTCAGGGCGATAATACGGTTACTATAGAGCAAAGCAACACGGTCACAGTGACTGCGGATGAAACCTTGACTCTAAAAAGCAATCAAACTGTAAGCATTGAACAATCAAGGACAGCTACAATTAATCAGGGAGATGATAGTTTAACCTTAAGTTCTGGAAGTATGAGCTTAACCTTTGATAAAGGGGGGCGCACCACAACGTTTAGTTCAGGATGTGGACTGATCACAGACACAACCAGTGTTACGTTGGGTGATGTTTCTACAAATATAGAAAGTGGAACGTATACCGTATCGATAGATTCAGGGGCTATGGACTTTTCGGTTGCTGAAGGAACTATGACATTTACTGTTGAAGGCGTTATGGGAATAGAAGTCGGTGGAGATCGAACGATTTCTGTCGAAGGAGCGGAAGAGCATGAAAATGCGGGAGATTTTACGCATACAGTTGAAGGGGTATATGAACTGAATGTGACGGGTGAATTTAATATCTCTGTTGAAGGCGCCATGAGTATAGAAGTAGTCGCAGAGTACAGCGTATCTGCAGGAGGAGGGGTTAATATCGAAGCTGGCGGGGAAGCTAACATGGATGCAGGTGGAGAAGTTGGTATGGGCGCCGGTGGTGCTGCAGGCGTAGAAGCTGGCGGCGCTGCGAATACGGGTGCAGGAGGCGCCGTTTCGATGGATGCTGCTGGTATTGCAAATACATCTGCAGCCGGTATTGGTGCTACAGAAGCATCAATAGCTATGATTTCATAACTTAGAGAGAAAGCAAATGGCAACTAAAGAAGACATCGGTAAAGAATTACTTTTTAAAACTGGGAAATTATCTATCAAAGAACTGTTGATAGGTAAGACTGATAACAAAAATATTTCGGATGATAGTCATCCAAACGACACACCAAAGGACTCTGAGGGTAAGGAAAAGAAGAAACGACGATTTCCTCCAGCTAAGGAATTATTTTTGCAGTTGTTTCCAGGGATCGATGTTCGTCGTCCTTTAGGGCCCAATAATCCAAAACCACAAATGGTAAATACATCTACCCTAGAGTGTTTTCAGCCAAAGTTGAAAAAACCAGAGATTAAGTTTCCTGCAGAAGCTAGAGAAATCATTGATGAGATCAAGGCTAGACGCAAGGCTAGAAGTTGTGGAGCCTCGTTTAATAAGACGGGATCTATGGATATGAAAAATCTAGTATGTACCCCAGCGCCCCCCCCCAAAGATGGTGTTTTCCAAATTCGAACCCCAGAAGGAGTTCCAGTCTTATATGTGGAATATGAAGATGGGAAAATGCACGGAGTTCAAAAAAAGTTTTTAGGAGGAGTTCTGTCAGAGATAGCCTATTATAAAAAAGGCAAGTTGCATGGTGAAATGCGTTCCTATAAAGATGAGGTGTGTGTTCGTAAGTTTACCTATAAAGATGGGGCGTTAAATGGTCCAATGGTTCAATACGGAAAAGGTGGGGAACCCATCATGAAAACTAACTTTTTAAACAACCAACAGCATGGGATTTGTGTTGTGTATACTCAAGGGTATATGATTTGCAGAACATCTTTTGTAAAAGGAAAAAAGCAGGGCATGATGCGCGCCTTTTACCCCCCCCATGATCCTAATGAACCCCAGAAAGTATCGAAAGAAATATTCTATTTGGATGATTTGATGGAAGGTCCATCGTATACATATTACCCCAGTGGTAAAAAATATATGGAGGAAAATTTCTTTAAAAATCTTAAAACTGGACCTTGTATTGAATATTTTGATACTGGAAACGTTCGTAAGCTTTCCATTTATGACAATAATAAATTGGTCAAACGTCCAGAAGAATATGACTATTATGGTAAGAAGATTACGGCATAATGTTAAAGAACATTTTCATTCAAACTATTAACGAAAAGGGCAGCATTAGTTTTTATGAGTATATGAAGCTATGCCAACAGCACCCTGAATATGGATACTATACGTCTAAACCATCCGATGAAATACTGGGCGCAAAAGGTGACTTTGTGACGTCCCCCGAAATTAGTTCATTGTTTGGTGAGCTGATCGCGTTTTGGGTGGTGTCTCAATGGGAACGACTTGGAAAGCCAGACCAGCTCCATTTATTAGAACTGGGTGCGGGACGGGGTGTATTAATGCGCGATATCCTTGTCACCTTAACTAAATTAAAATCTTTTACGGCAACCTGTGACGTACATTTATTAGACATCAATCCATCATTTCGTCAGGTTCAAACAGACACATTACAGGATTTATGTGAAGTGCAGCATCACACATCGCTGGATTTTTTGGAGATAATGCACGAGCCAATCATCATGGTTGCGAATGAGTTTTTTGATGCGTTGCCTGTTCAACAGTATCTTAAAAAAAATGATCGTTGGTATGAAGTATATGTTGGAATTAATGATTCAAATGAATTGCTGTTTGAGCAGGTTCCATATGATGGAGTACCCCAGAATGCTGAGATACAGCCAGATACTATGGCAGTGCTTGATCACATATATGCACATATTCAAACACATGACGGTGCCGCATTAATTATTGATTATGGATATTGGGACGGAGATGGAGATACTGTTCAGGCCTTGTATCGCCATCAACCCGTTGGCGTGTTAGATTATCCAGGGAAAGCGGATATATCAGTGCATGTGAACTTTCAACGGATGGCAAGACACTCCGAAAGCTATGGGTTACAGTATGCGTATCAAACTCAGCGACAATTTTTGATAGAATTTGGAATAATGTTAAGGGCAGAACAACTGCATCAACAGTCGAATCAAAGTGTGTTACAGTGCGTTAGTCGACTCATTGATCCTGCTGAAATGGGTCGTTTGTTTAAGGTGTTGCAAGTATGGAAAATTTAAATTCAGTGTATCAAACTTTGATTCAAATAATTTCAAATCTTCAGCCTTTTGATGATATTGAAAAGCAACACATATCTGAAACGTTATCTTGGGTTAAGAGTGGAGCCCCCGTTTTTCGAATTCAAAAACCAGACATTCCTAAAAAACATCTGGTTGCGTATTTTGTGTTGTGGGATGAAAAATTCCAGAAAGTACTGTTAGTGGATCATAAGCAGGCAGGGCTATGGTTGCCCACGGGTGGTCATGTAGAGATAGACGAAGATCCAGCAGACACTGTTCGACGTGAATGCGTGGAAGAATTAAATTGCCAAGCAGAGTTTTTTTTCAAAGACCCCATATTTATTACGTCCACCGTTACAGTTGGATTGACTGCAGGGCATACAGATGTAAGCCTTTGGTATGTACTGAAAGGGGATCATCAAGATAATTATGAATTTGATCGTCGAGAGTTTAATGATATACGGTGGTTTAGTTTAGATGAAATTCCCTATGAAGAATCTGATCTACATATGAAGCGGTTTGTTAAAAAGTTGGAGAGTATGGAGCAAAAATGAAACAGATACCTTATTTTAAAAGCAGTGCATTTAAAAATGTACGTCATGGATTTTTGGGTCGCCAAGGCGGTGTGAGTGAGGGGCTTGTAAGCTCATTAAACTGTTATCCCTATATTCGTGAAAAAACTCAGCAAATTGATGAGATTGCAAACGTACAGCAGAATCGTAAAATAATTCTGAATACATTAGAAATCAATGCTGCGGATGTTGTGACGGCGAATCAAGTTCATGGAGATAATATTGTGACCCTTTTTGAACAGATGCCCATGGATTTTAGTGATGCGGATGGTCTGATTACAGATGTTCCAAATCTGCCAATTGGCATTCTGACTGCGGATTGCGTGCCAATATTATACACTGATATTCATCACAAGGTTGTAGGCGTTGCCCATGCGGGGTGGAAAAGCACGTTCTTAGATATTCATCTTAAAATGATTGATAAATTTAAAGCAATGGGAATTCCATCGGGTAATATTATCGCGTGCATTGGACCATCAATTCAACAGGGATCCTATGAAGTGGATCAGGGTTTTTATGAGCGATTTATGTCTAAACATGATCGATATCGCGCCTATTTTTATCCATCGATTAAGGCTGAGCATTATCAATTCGATTTACCCAGAATAGTATACGATGACTTGATGGCAGCAAATTTACACAGCGTGGATTGGGTGCGACTGGATACCGTAACGCATGAGGAGTTTTTCTTTAGTCATCGGCGCGCAACCTTAAATGGAACACCTATCACGGGTCGTCAATTATCAGTAATGTGTGTATAAGGCAGCCTGTGATGCTATCTTATACAATCTATGGTTGACCCTTGAAAAAACTGATAATGGGAAGTGTCTGAAAGAGAAACAGCAAAATGTCATCCGTAGATCTTTAGAAAAAATATTTCATCTTTAATCTTTTATTATCTATTTGAGTGTTTAATTGATATGTGAGAGGACTAGAACAACTTTCATGAATCAGACATTAAAACATAAATATTGGCAGACAGGTGTGGGCTTGGTAGAAATTGCTATCGCATTGGTAGTAATTGGAATACTTATCGGTGCAGTACTGCAAGGAAAGCATTTGATCGATCAAGCCAGACTGAATGCCGTCATTACAGATGTGCAAAAAGTTCGCTTGAACATACAACGTTTTAAAGAAAAATATGGTTTTTTACCCGGTGATTTTCCATATGCATCCAGGGATATTCGATCAGATTTGCCCAATGGAGATGGTAGTGGAGCATTAAGTGGAAATCCATTCTCATCAGATTCAAATGCAGGCAGATTTTGGGTTCATTTAAATGCGGCTAATGGATCTATTGTTTCATCGACGTCTACTCTCAATTATGGGGATGGATTAATCGAATGCGGTTTTGGGGGTGGTTATACCGTCATTTCAAATCCGATTGAATCAATGCAAGGGCATTGGATCGTTTTAGGATCAAAAGCAAGCAACACGTCTGGCGAGGGAATCTTATTAACCCCGGAACAAGCTCAATACATTGATAAAAAATTAGATAATGGATCCCCATTAACTGGAACCATCCGATCATTAGACGCCAATCGTCAAACCACAGGAAAGTGCACTGTTGAAGGTCGTTATAATTTATCCAATAGTGATAAAGCCTGTGTGATGTATTTCAGTATAGATGAATAAGTTTCGAAAACACTCTAGCGGTTTGATATTAATTGAAGTCGCTATTGCAATGGTCATTTTTAGCATCTGTATTGGAAGCATTCTAATGATCATTCAACATTCACAATTTGCCCAGCAAAACAACATTACTCAAACGCATCACACGATAATTTTACAGGCATTAAATCGATATCACTGCCAAACAGGTCATCTACCTTGCCCAAGTCAACCCGTGATGGACGATGGATTTGCATTGGAAAAGTGTCAGGGCGCTTACGCACAAATTGGTATTTTGCCTTATAAAACATTAGGCATTCCTGCTTATGTTGCGAAAGATGGGCATGGGCATTATTTTACGTACGCCGTAAGCGAAAATGCAACGGTTTCAACGTCGGATACAGATACTACAGTAATGAATAATCTTCACGTATTAGATATATCAGGACGTCGCTATGGCAGTCTTACGAATGAGACTGCGTACGTTTTGATCAGCCATGGCCCCAAAGGTAATGGAGCTTTCTCGTTACAACCTTCGCGAAAACGTTTTCCCACACAGAGTGCTTTTGAAGCAGAAAATGCTAGAGACACGTTAACATTTTACGCAGATATTCCTCAAAAAGACAGCGAACATCGCGTGTTTTTTATCTCTCGTGCGGATTTAGAAGCTCCAACCACACTTAAACCTTTGGCCAAACCAAGCATCCAAGATTCACACCTCGCGTCAGAAGATGATCCTTATGGAACGTCTGGTTCAGCAGAATAAATAGGCTCTTTCGCTACGCTTCAGAGACTCTTCATTGCCCACCCAATCGAGATGAAGCCCAAGTGGGCTTCCCTACGATTTCCCGCCCTTAGATTTCTTACGGTCGTATATTTAGAATATGATTTTTGTGGTTGCTGGCAGTCTAACTGTCCCCTTCATCAGTTTAATGATGGCATACGATATCTCAGTCGCCCCGGACATTGTCCAAATAAACGCATCAGACGTAAAGGATATATCCGTTGGACCTCCACTGGCCGTAATTAGCTCTCCCTTAAATCCAGAAAGACGAGAAACTTCTGTTGATAAGATTGCCATCAATGATGCTCCTAATTTTATACGCCCTTTGCCAGTTAATCTTGGGATTGAGGTAATAGTGCTTAACGTGATGATAGAACTATCATCTATATTCAGTGTTAATGGCGCAGCTGTTCCTACGGGGATTAAGCTTGTCCCCAAACTTAATACGGTGTCGGCTCCATAAGTATTAATCGTAATATTACCTACTTCTGCATCACTATTTGCCGTAAATGATGAAATCGTTAATCCACCTGACGTTCGATCATCAATGATAAATACGCCTTTAGCTGATTTAACCAGTGAGGTGATAACCTCTGACACTCCATCAGCTCCATAAAGTGTTAATTTTCCGGCAGCCGCAATGGTTAAGCTGGTATATGTGTTACCTGAAAAGTTTTTAACGCTAGATGCTCCAATCGTTGCCGTTGCGTTAGTAGGCAATGTAACATCTGTTCCAACCCATGCTGTTGCAGATGTGGGACGATATATATGTTTGTCGACTAAGGCTACCGTTGTTGTTCCGTCATACGTCGCTGTACCATCTGTTAAGTCTGTCCACTGTCCAGCGGCATGTAATTGAGGAAAAACTATACAACTGAGTAATGTTACATAGCGTATTAGCTTAGAAGACTGCTTCATGAAAAACCACCTTATATCAAATGCATTTGATATAAGGTATCAATGACACCTTAAGATTAGATTAATCTTAAGAAAAATGAATGTTTGTCCTTAATAGATAACATCGATGGAGCAAAGGATGCTGAAGATTACATTATGTCTTCGGCACGTTTTTTTCTTCATCTAACAGATTTTTGGGAAAAAATGAAAAAACGATCGAGGGCTGTAGGCAAAGTGCCGGTTTTCGGTGTGTTAAAGCTAGGCATTTGGGTACAACTAAGATCATTCCTGATGTATCTGATGCTACGTCAATGGCTATTATTGCAAGCAAAGGAGGCCACGATATCATCGTCTATTGGAAAAGCTATAATCTGTTAGAAGTATCGGAGTTTAGACACTATAAATTAACTATTTTAAGCTGTTTTTAGACGGTTAAAACCAAATCAATGCGATATGAACGTCTACCAAGATCAGAATGCTCCTCTGCCAATATAAATATGAAATATTTTTTTTTGAAATTTTTGGTTCCATTAAAGCTGTTCTCTTTCTTTATAAACAGCTATCAATCTAGGGTCTTTGAGCATTGCATCAATGAGATCTTTATAAGAATTAGGATCAACAGTTGGCACTGGCAGTTTTGATGCATATTCGAATAGCAATTCTCCAAAGCGAATAGTAAGACCTGCAAGGTTGTATCTTAATCGATCGAAATTAGCTTTTAGGTATGGACTTTGAGCCCACTGAAGATAATTACACAGCCAAACCTCATCACCTGCTTCATCCAAATTTCTAAAGGTTAAATGATCTTCCCAGCACTGAAATATCAGAATAGAAATAAACTGTTCCTCTAGTTCGCTAGCTAATGTAATTTTAGTTTCTACATTCTTTGTAAGAGTATATAGATTCAAATTATTATAATAAAAACTTGCTAAAAATTCTGGACGGGCTTTATCTTTCTCACAAAATATTTGATTGGGATAAATCCACATTTTATACCCAGCCTGTTTTGTTAACTCCATTTTTGCTACGGTTTGTTGGAATTCTAAACTTATTGTGTTGACGACTACGTTAAGTCCAATAATGACAATTGAAACACTTGTTAATATTGAAACAAAAACAAACGCTTTGGATTCTTGGAATTTTTTTGGCTTTATTACTAACGCTCCTAAAATACTAATAAAAAAAAGGACAATAAGGCAAAAAATAATTGTTGATTCGGATAGATTAAACTCGACCATGCTCTAATACCTCTGGTGAAAAAATAACATTGCTTTGACAGAAAGTGTTCAAATTAAATGACTGTTATCATGCTTCTTATATAATATCAAATTTAAAATTTGGATCTAATAACGTTTCTATCATTGAAATAAATTCCTGTTCAAACTGTGAAAACTCATCAAATAAAAAATTCACCGAAGATCCATCGCTTAAATCCCAATAACTCACCATAAAGGGCTGTTGGGGTGGGATGTCTTTAAAGGCGCCATGCGTCATCATCAGTCCTAACAGGGGAAGCTGAGGGGACAGACCTTTGTACACAGATTGTTTTGTGGGAACTGCCCCCGTTTTGTAATCGATTAGATGTAAAGATCCATCGTGGTTTCGATCAATGCGATCTGCTTTTCCAACGAGTGTAATTGCTCCAAAGCGAGTGTTAAGTGTCCATTCTCCTTTAAGCTCAGCAAAGGTATGTTGAGGTTCAGACGCCTGATTTAATGCATGGAAATTACGTAAGTTGGTGATGATCTGTGATTCCCAAAACATGTGTTCGTGAGCGTCAAGATTAAGAGCCGTTAGTTTATTCATCGCCAGGTGAATCATGCTGTCTAACGATAGATGCTCTTTGATAGCCATCTCTAACACTTCATGGACGATGATACCCTTATGACGAGGGTCAGATTCAGCGTCCCACAGGGGTAAGTCTTCCAATTTTAAAATACGATTAAACATAAACTGCTGAGGATCGTTTACGAATAAATGAATGTCCGACACAGACAATCGTCGAGGGATTAATTCAGCAGGAATCTTAAACGGAGTGATCTCTGTTAACGTTCGAACATGAGCTGTCGTATCAGGTTTCATATTGAGGGTCTGCACAGTATTCAACGTGCTGATAATTCGCAAACGTTCCCACCATCTAGATGGTTGAGTCGGTTGACCATTCAGATGCGTCGTTCGATACAGATATACGTCCTGGCATCCCAATAACGATAATAAAATTTTAGACGATACGCCTGTGATGTGGTCTATATCAGGTAACCCTAACTGTTGTCGTAGATGTGCATGCAACCATGGATTACCAGAGGGTGGCATTGGCCACTCTCCCTCATTCAAACTGCCTAAGATGACGATTCTTGGTTGTATCAGGCGAACCTCTAAAGGTCCCATAATTTGGATGTGTTGTTCCTTGGGTGTTGGCGTTCGGTAAGGGGTAGAACTCAGGATAAAATTTAAGATATCTAAGCTATCAATGGATTCGGCAATTTCAAGAATCTGCACCGATTCTGGATGTTCATCTGGTTGAATCCCCCATAACGTTAAGTATTCCAATGCCTGACGAAGCAGTGATATGAAATCAGATTGAGGGGGCGTATTGATGAACTGTACTAAGGTCAATAAACGCTCATTTTCGTGTTCATTTTCGGGGATATAGGTTCGTAATGTTTGAACAAATGAACGTCGGTGTGATCGACCTAATACGTCAAGTTTAGAGGGTAAATCTCCCCAATAGACATGAAGTTTAGGGTGGCTAATTAAATTTAATAGGTTCTTGTAGAGTGATGGGTGCATTAAACAGTGTAATAGCTGTAGCAACAATGATCCAAATAAGGTGTCACTTAATTGGATTCCGCATGAATCATCCACTGAAATACCATTCTGCGTTGCGGTCATATGAATGACCCGTGCTAAGTCGCGATTGGGGGTGACGACGGTAATGCTTTTGATATTTTTTTCAAACGATTGACGAGCAAGTGTAATAATATCTTTCGCTAGGGATAAATTATTTGAACTTTCAATGAATCGAATATCGTTAAAAAATCGGGATAGAGTTGTAGAGTTGAAAACGGGCTTTTGTAACTCATCAATTAAAGGTTTGCGATGCGTGTATAGATCCAATGGACGTATCGTAATATCTTTGTTATGTAGAATCTTGTATAACGAAGTATAACAATTTTTAGGATCATACCCGGAACAATCCTGTATGGGGACATCACCATAAATAAAGACGTAATTGTCTGTGGATAGACTTGCCGCAAGGTGTTGCAAACTGGGCGGGGTTGCCCCATCAATCATCAGATAAATCGGTCGTTGCACAGCGGAATATTGTTCGTGAAATGACTTAATACCTTGCACTAAAGCATCGGCGGGATGGATATGATTGTGTTGTTTTATAAGAAGTTCAAACTGATTCATAATGCCAATAAGTTCGCGGTTTTCGGCACTGTTAAGGATTGGATTAAAGAAGGCCTCATGAGTATACAGTTCTGTCAACGTACTGTTTAAGGCAGTTGCTAGCTGATGTCGTTGATCAATCGATGGCGTTTTTCCCTGAAACAAATCGGTCGTTACTTGAATCCGTCGCGCCAGTTCCCATAATATACATTGAGACGTAATCAAAGACGTTGGAATCTCAGCCAACCCCTCATAAGCAATAATATGTGCATCTGTTAAAAGTGTTGGATTTAGTTTATATAACATCCGCTGCAATCGATTGACCGTGCGTTGCGTCGGTAAAACCACCATCGGATTTTCCGCATTCGTATCCGAAAGGTGTTTTGCTAGCCACGATAAAGGATCACTTCCAAGCGGAAGGGTGTAACAACCAGGCGTTAGATCATTTGGGTTCATGGTGCAATGCGTTTTGATTGGATAGTTTCATTGAATCTAGGTTTTCTTTTATTCCTTTGGATGCTTCATCTAGTTTCGGCATTAACTGTTCTGCCAAATCAAATGATTTGCCGAATATCTCAAAGCTTTTATGATCTTTGTACTGTGTTCGAGCATACTCTGTTAGATGATTCATAGAAATCTCGATAGACATGAGAGTGCCTTCAACTCCGATGTCATAGAGCCGACAAGAAAAATTCAAAGAATATCTAACATGTGTGGCCATTTCTTGAACGTTAGGTTCTTTTATAGCTTGATGTCGTTTTATGATTTTGCTCCAGTGAATAATCATAAAGTTTAACTGACGTAGGTTTTCAGTGACCTGTTCAAATCCTATTAATATTCCTGGATTATAATTTGCAACAAAATACAGTTTTTCAGAAAGATCTTTTGTTAATATTGCTTTCTCAGAATACTCAGCGTTTAGAGTTGAATCAAATAATGCTGGATTGTCGAATATTAACCGGTATAAGTGTTGAATTTGTACTTCCTTTAAACCATCTATTTTATCCATACCATACTTAATGATCGAGAAATCTACTGTATCGTTTGTTTCTTTAAGAGTGGCGTCTTCATTCATTAATTTTGCAAGATTAGTATTAAATCTGGCGTTCGGTATGATTAGTTGAGGGCTTTGAGAAATAGACGATTGTGCTTGTCTTTCTAACTCAATTGCCTTTTCTATACATTTTTCAACAAGTGGAAAATTATTGATGTAATGTGCTAGTCGAGTAGCATTTTTTGCCCGTTGTAATATGAATTGATATTTAAAATCTAGTAAAGTGCGTCTAGATTTTTCTAGGGCAGCAAGCCCTGCTAAAAGTTTAGCTTTTTGATCTTTTTTCTCTTTTCTGTTTGGGATAATAACTGTTACAAGGATAGGCACAAAAACAGAAACAATTGTTACAATTACTAGTGCCCAATTAGGGTCGGTGAACATGGGTTTTAAGAGTTCTATCATTTTTGATGGGATCTTTCAAAAGTGTTTAAGGATGAAATAAATATAACACATTAGTTTCACGCCTTAAAACGCATTTTGTCAATACGCAACAGTACGTTGTCTGGTTGACTTTAGGCGATAGATTGATTATGGTGATGCAGTCTATTGCACCCGTAGCTCAGCTGGATAGAGCGTTACCCTCCGAAGGTAAAGGTCGTGGGTTCGAATCTCGCCGGGTGCACCATTAAGGCTCTTTTAGAAAAACTGATGGTTTGACGCAAACAAATTTTCAAGTTTTCGTCGATGTTGAGGTTTTATGAGTACGGCAACACTATCACCTTTGTGCAATTGAATAGACTTATCAGCAAACAATAGGACTTCGTCTCTCCAAATAGCCACCACATGACCATAGGTTTTTTTATACACTTCTTCTGCAGTTAAACCTGTAGCTTCTACATTTTCTTGAATCTGAATTTCCATTAATTCCCAGGAATGATCGGGAAGGGTATGAATCGTTTTCAAGTCTCGACGGCTGCGAATATGTTTTAAAATACTTAGAATTGTAATTTTGTGTGGGTGAATCAACGCATTGATTTTTAAGGCTGAAGATAATGGAATATACATATCGCTGTTCACCAAAGCCAACGTACGTTTGACGTGAAATTCTTTAGCAAACAAAGACATAAGCACATTAACATTTTCATCATTCGTAACGCTTACAACCGTATCTGTCGCTTGGATATTCGCTTCTAATAATAACTCTTTATCTAAACCTTTTCCGTGTAAAACAATGGCTTTTCTAAGTTTTGGCGCAATAGTTTCAGCCCGTGATTTGTTTGATTCTAAAAGCTTTACGATTAAATCTGGGGCTTCATGTTCCAGATGTTTTGCTAACGAAAATCCAACGGCTCCGCCACCAACAATTAATAAACGTGATAATTCCGTATGTTCATGTCCGAATAACGCTAACGCATCGTGCAGTTGGCTTTTTTTTACAATAAAATGAACCACATCATTTGTTTGCAACAGGGTATCTTGATTTGGAACCAATGTTCGCCTATCGCGACCAATCGCCATTATTTTTATGGGGACATTCGAATGTAATAGCTGAAGTACTTTTATAGGTTGTCCGTTTAAAGGAGACTCTGCCGTACATAACGTTGCAATGGATTGGGCAACGCCATCAAACAGCGAAAACATATCAAACCCACCCGTATACGATAAGTTTTCAGCGATATAGCTGGCGACTTCACGTTCTGGAGAAATAATTACATCGACGGAGATATTGTCACTGTTATACAGGGATAACCACTTTGATGTTAGGTATTCTTGATTTCGAATGCGGGCAATTTTCAACGGAGTATTATATAACGATGCAGCGATCTGACAAATTAACATGTTAACTTCACCCGACCGTGTAACGGCAAGAATGGCATCTGCTTCTGCGATACCTGAAGCTTCTAATACTTTGATGTAAGTGGCAGAGCCTTGAACCGTTAATATATCAATATTATTAAGCTCTTGCAGAACTTCGATGGACGGGTCAATAATAGATACAGAGATGTTTTCTTCGCTTAAATAGCGAGCAACACTTGTTCCGACTTGACCTGCGCCACATACAATAACTTTCATCAGAGTACTTCAGTATTCTTTGAATCATCATTCAGTTGTAGGCTTTTTAATTTGCGATGCAATGCCGAACGTTCCATCCCCACAAAGTTAGCAGTTTGAGAAATATTTCCCGAAAAACGACCAATTTGTGATGTCAGGTAGTGACGTTCAAATAGTTCGCGGGCTTCACGTAACGGCAAAGACATCACATCTAATCCCTTCATCCAATTGACTTGAATCGGCGATGCCCCTGATATTTCCGGGGGAAGATCTTTTAAACTAATGTGTGAATGCGATTCAACTGCATTATGACGTTCCATAATGACTAACCATTCTACCAAGTTTTTAAGTTGTCGAACGTTCCCCGGCCAATGATAGCTTTCCAACGCGGACGTTGCTTCAGAGGATAATTTTTTTGGAGCTTTTCCATAAATCTGGCACACATCACGCATAAAGAAATCAAACATCGGGATAATTTCTTCGCGACGTTCTCGCAAAAAGGGAACTCGAATTGAAACTAAATTGATACGAATAAATAAGTCTTCTAAAAATTTTCCATGTTCAATTAAACGTTTTAAATCAAATGCCGATGCCGATAAAATTCGGGCATCAAAATTAATTTTCCGGGTTGAATTTAATGGAGAAAACTTTTGTTCTTGTAAGACATTCGCTAAGCGTTTTTGAACAGGCAAGGGCATCGCTGAAATTTCATCTAAAAACAACGTCCCTTTGTTGGCTCGTTCTAATAATCCTTGATGTCTGCTTTCACCATCTTCACTGCCAAATAAATCGCATTCAATATCTTCCTTGCGTTTTAAAGCACAGTTATATGAAACAAACTCGCCGGATGCACGTCTGGATTGTTTATGAAGCGACCGTGCCACGACTTCTTTTCCAACACCATAGCCACCTGAAATTAATACGCGGCTATTGGTGGGGGCTACTTTTGAAACCAATAATTTCAAGCGTTGTGAAATTTGAGATTCACCAAAAATTTCATCATGGTTTATTAACCGTTCTTTTAAGGCTGCATTCTCACGTTTAAGTCGATACGTTTCTAAATTTCGATCGACAGAAAGCAGTAAGCGATCTGTCTTAAACGGTTTTTCTAAGAAATCTACGGCACCCCTATTAAGGGCAGACACCGCTGTTTCAATGGTGCTGTGACCACTGATCATAATGACGGGAATGTCTGGGAAACGTTTTAATATAATGTCTAATAGTTGTAATCCATCATATTTTTGATCGTTTAGCCATACATCTAGTAAAATTAAATGTGGAGGGCAGGTTGAATGAATAATTTCAATAGTTTGTTCGCCAGTTGCCGCTTGATTTACTGAATAGCCTTCATCAGTTAAAATGTCAGCGACCAGGCGTCGAATATCTGCTTCATCATCAACAATTAAGATATCTTGCTTCATAATAGATCCCGTAAAATTATGGATGTAATGGAAGATTAATGGTAACTTCGGCTCCCTGATGATCTAAACTTTTTAGGTCTATTTTTCCGTTGTGATCATCAATAATTTTTTTTGTAATCGCAAGACCTAAGCCCGTTCCTTTTTGTTTTGTCGTGACATAGGGTTCTAAAAACTTGTCGATCATATTGGTTGGAAAGCCTTTACCATTATCTGATATTTTAATAGTGACATTTTTGTTGTTGACCGTCAATAGAATAAGAATCTTTGGTTTAAACTTAGGTTGATCATTTATGTCTAATAAGGCTTCGATAGAATTTTTTAGAATGTTTGAGATCGCCTGTCCCAACAGTTGAGCATCACATAGTATGATTAGATGTTCAGTCGCGTAAGTTTCTTTAAACTCGATTGTATGATAAGCCGTTTTTTGAAGGGCGACACATCGTTTCACGACATGTACAACATCGTGCTCATGTAAAGTTAACTGCGGCATTCTAGAAAATTGAGAAAACTCTTTGACGATGCGCTCAATTTCTTCAACTTGACGAATGATTGTTTCAATGTTTGTTGTGAACAGTTCTTTTTCTGCTGGGGGCAGTAAGTCCACTAATTTGCGTTTCAGACGTTCTGCAGATAATTGAATAGGGGTCAGTGGGTTTTTTATCTCATGAGCTACTCGTCTTGCGACATCGCCCCAGGCTGCTTTTTTCTGAGCCATATGCAATTCAGTAATGTCATCAATGGTTAGAACCTTTCGAATATCACTGGAAGCTTTTGTGTGAGAAACTTGAATACTTAGATAACACAGTCGTCCATCACGTTCTATTACAACTAACTTTTGAGACTGTTTTGATAAGGCCTCATCGGATAATTGATGTGTAGATTGTTCATACAGTAAATCCTGTAATTCAGGCAATACATCAGCAATATGAAGTTTTGATTCAGGTAAGTCTTTTGATACACATAAAATATTAGCCGCGGCATCGTTCAGTACTTGAATATGATTTGTTTCATCTAACCCAACGACACCTGAAGTTAAGCCTTTCAAAGTGATTTCAATAAAGTTATTACGACGTTCAATATTTGTGTTAGCTGTTTCCAGTTGATTTTTTTGTTTTTGTAATGCGGCAACCATCAGGTTGAAGGCTTTAGCAACGCCCAGAAACTCAATAATATTGGGTTTGATTTTTACTCGGGTTTCTAAATGTCCTTGGCGAATTCGATCAGCCGCTGCCACCAATTGAGCAATAGGATAAGAAATATGATCCGCCAATAAAATTCCAACACCAATGGCTATGAGCAGACTTAAAAACGCAAACAAACCATAAATGGCCATAAATATAAAACGTATCTGCCATCTATTTTGTTCAATGTCATTATATTTTTGTTTAAACACCGCAATTTCTTGAAAGTGTTTCGGAAGAAAAGAATCAATCGATTGGGAAATAAATAGAAATAATCCTTGCTGTAAATCTAGGGGGTATCCAGCAATAATTGACGTGTTGTCTGTGGAAAAATAAATAACAAAAAGACCCGTCTTTAAACTATCCCATACCGTATCGTTATTAGAGTTGATGTCGTTAAACGATTTTTCAGAAACTTGAAATAGAACAGATTTATTTTTATCTAAAATGAAAAGATCCTTTAATCCATATTGCGTATAAATAGTATCTAATACTGTTTTTGTTGCTGGGGTAAGATCAAATGTATCGGTATACGTATGACTAATATCTTTTGAAATGTGCTGTGCAAGGGTTTCCATGTTTAGCTTTAAATTTTCACGAATATTATTAGAAAACTCGACAGATTCTTGAACAATATCATGTGTAAAACGGCCAACTAAAGCTTGTACTCCGCGTTCAAATAACGCAGACGACATAAAATAGATAACTAACGTTGGAGTAATGGATAAAAAGCTGAATACCATGACTAATCGAGCATGAAACCGTGCCCCTGCAGCACCATGGCGTCGACTTACAAATAACTTAATTAATCGCGTTGCAATCAGTAAAACCAATAAAATTAACACGATAACGTTTAAGATAATCAGGTTTAACATTAAGTCAGAATTGCCACCACGGATAAACGTGATATACGTTGTAAATCCTGAAACCAAGGCGGCCAAAACTAGAAAATAAAAAAACTTTGTTGAAACTGATGCTCGATGAAGCCATAACTCAAGGCGTTGAAAATTTCGATTATTAAAAAAATTAAAGACCATTATCTATTTATAATCGGAGGGATCAATATTGAAAAGCTTTATTTTTTTGCGGATCGTATTTCGATTAATGCCTAATATTTCAGCAGCTTTGATTTGGTTGCCTTGGGTGATCTTTAGGGTTTGAACAATCAAAGGATGTTCTACTTGTTCGATGACAATTTCATATAAATTGACAGGTAAAGAATTAAGCTGTGAGGCAAAGAATGTTTCTAAACGTTGAGATACAAGGGTTGATAAACTTAATGTTTCTGACGGTTTTGATGTCATAGTGTTTGTAAATCCTGCATAGATAATTCTATTTGTTTAGAGAAAAAAGCGTCTAATAAATCTAATAATTCGCTGTATTGTGTTGATTGCATAGCGGACAACCGGAAGCTTGCAGAATCAGGCAGTCCTTTGCTGTACCAACCAATGTGTTTCTTTGCCAACATCATACCTGTGTGTTCGCCATGATGTTCCATCATGTGGCTTAAATGCCCCATAATAATGTCATATTTTTCAGTTAGCGTTGGGTCTTGTAGCTTTTGTCCCGTTTTTAAAAAATGCTGCACTTGGTTGGGAAACCATGGGCGTCCATAGGTTCCTCTGCCAATCATAACACCATCTACCCCTGCAACGTCCAGCAAAGTTTTAGCATCTTCTTCGGTGACAATGTCACCATTTCCGATAACGGGTACGCGTACTTGAGACTTTACGCTTTGAATGAAAGCCCAGTCGGATCTACCCGTATACATTTGCATGCGTGTGCGTCCGTGAACAGTAATCATCTGAATCCCAAGATCCTCTGCAATTTTTGCGAGTCGCGGTGCATTGCGATTTGTATCATCCCAACCTGTACGCATTTTTAATGTTACCGGAATTTTTACCGCTTTAACAGTGGCTTCGATAATGCGCGCAGCATGAACTTCGTCTTTCATCAATGCAGATCCGGCAAAGCTTTTTTCAGCGATCTTTTTCACTGGACATCCCATGTTGATATCGATGATCTGAGCGCCTAGATCTTCATTTAACTTTGCAGCTTCGGCCATCACACTAGGATCGCATCCTGCAAGCTGAACAGCCATAGGATATTCTTCAGGGCTGCCCTCACACATTTGCATAGATCGGCGGGTTTGACGAATCATTGATTGACTGGCAATCATTTCAGACACGACCATTCCAACACCCAAACGTTTTACTAACGTACGAAAGGGCAGGTCGGTCACGCCTGTCATGGGTGCCAAAATCACATTACTTGAAAGTTCAATATCCCTAATTTTTAAGGTCATCCGTGGGTCTCTAAATCTTTAATGATTGAGTTAATTAGGCTTTCTAAATGTCGCAATATAACGATGACAGCTGCAGGGTCGTATGCGGTGTTGATCATCGTTTGTTGAATCATATGAGACAGCCATTCTATATTCACCTTATGTGTTAAGATAATATTATCCAAGGTGTTTTGCTTGGCTAATATAGAGATACTAACTCTATTAGTCAAGTGACCGTGTAAATGTTCTAGCTCAAGTTGCGTTCCAAGTACGAACAATTGACTCCAAAAATTTGTATTTGGTATATTTTTTAGCATCAGATGTAACAAATCAAAGTTAATTTCAGACTGTATTTGAATATGAACTTTCTCAAATAATGCTAAATGCTCACTGTTAAAATCAGTCCCAAGCGTACTGAGCTGTAAGGCGGTCAAACGCTGTTGCAACGTGTAAATATGCCCTTTTAAGTGGACATCTTTGTTTGTCGGCAAACTGCACTGATTGGATCCTGAAAGCAATAGGTTTGTTTTTTCTGTGGATTTAAAGACTTCGGTTAATCTTGCGGAGTCAGCATGAATGTCTAAACGTAATGTCGAATAAGTTAACAGCCACGTACTTGCAGAATAAACCGTTTCGCTGATGGAATGCATAAAGTCGATACGATCATCATACGTTAAATGCGGCAATGCTGCATCAAAATCAGCCCACATGGATTCTAGGTTAAAGAAATCTCTGATAATCATATAGGCATTTAAAATATCTGAAATGGATTTTCCCGTCTGATGGGATAATCGATGGATAAAATGAATCCCTAGGCGATCTACCATTTCACTGGCCAGTTTTGTTGCGATAATTTCCCGACGCAATGGATGTGATTCCATCTCATTTGCATAGATAGTAAGATCAGAGGGGAAATAGCCCAGCAAAAATGATTTGAAATAATCATGATCCAAGATGCTTGTTTTTAACAATTCTGTTTTCAGATGGTTTTTTGTATACGACAACAATACTGATAACTCAGGTCGTGATAACCCTTGATGCAATTTTTGTCGTTCATTAAACTCTATAAGTGTCGGTAAAAATTCAATGGCAGAATTCAACCCGGCATGAATGCTTAAATGCTGAGTAATCGCTGCATACTCATTTAAGAACGGCGCAGAATAATGTGCCGCATAAGACAAAGCCAGATTTTGCAATACATTTTCTGACGTAACGGCATGTCCAACTTTATCTGTCATTTGCCTTAATAAGGCGTTGCGATTTTCCAATGTAAGATTGCCCGTGTGAACAATTTGGTTCAGTAAGATCTTGATGTTCACTTCATGGTCAGAACAGTCAACCCCACCAGAGTTATCGATAAAATCAGTATTAATGCGACCATTGCGGGTTGAGGCATATTCAATGCGTCCTTTTTGAGTGCACCCTAAATTTGCACCCTCTCCAATAATTTTTGCTCGAACGTCTTGACCATTCACACGGATGGCATTGTTTGCATGATCAGATACAGCTTCATCCGTTTCAGAAAACGCTTTAATATACGTTCCAATTCCACCCAACCACATCAAATCAACGTCAGCTTTTAAAATAGCCTGCATGATGTCAGATGGACGAACTGTGTCTGCTTTTAGTCCTAAAAAGGACTTTGCTTCAGACGTCAATGTTACAGTTTTACTGGATCGCTCAATAATCATACCTCCAACCGACAAGATCTCAGAGCTATAATCTGCCCAGGTAGAGCGCTGTAAGTTAAATAAACGTTGGCGCTCATTAAAGCTAATCGCAGCATCCGGAGTTGGATCAATAAAAATATGTTGGTGGTTAAAGGCTGCCTTTAACTGAATGGTTTTTGATCGTAACACTCCGTTACCAAAGACGTCTCCTGACATATCTCCAACACCAACAGCGGTAATTGTATGGGTCTCTGGATCAATATTGAGAGCTTCTTTAAAATGTTGCTTTACAGATTCCCAGGCTCCACGAGACGTGATTGCCATCTTTTTGTGGTCGTAACCGGCTGATCCTCCAGATGCAAATGCGTCTTTTAACCAGAAATTATACTCAGCGGAAATGCTGTTTGCAATGTCTGAAAAACTAGCAGTTCCTTTGTCAGCAGCAACAACCAGATAAGGGTCATTTTCATCATAATGAATAACATTCTTGGGATGAATCACGTATCCATCAACTAAATTATCTGTGATGTCTAACAGCCCACGCATCATGTTTTTGTAACAGTCAATGGCATCAGCGTGTGTCGCATCAGCTTTTTTAATATAGAATCCGCCTTTTGATCCCAAGGGGACAATCACTGCGTTTTTAGTATTTTGAGCTTTGACTAACCCTAAAACCTCCGTGCGATAATCTTCTCCACGATCCGACCAACGAATCCCGCCACGTGCGATTTTGCCGCAACGCAAATGAATGGCTTCAAATTCTTTTGAATATACAAAGACTTCAACCATTGGGGCAGGTAAGGGCATATCAGTGATGTTTTTACTGTCAATTTTTAACGAGACAAACTGTTTTGATTCTCCGGATGCGTCCATCACAAAATAGTTTGTACGCAGAACATAGGTGACTAAGTTGTACAAATGACGGAATAGTTTATCTTCGTCTTCTCCCGTTAATTCTTTTAACTGTTGTTCAAAGTGTGCAGTTAAGGATTCAACAAGATAAAAACGTTGATCTTCCTGAACATAAGGTGAGAATTTAGCCTCAAATAAGTTAACAATTGTTGCAGTTAAATGTGAGTTCTTTAATAAGATATCTCTATTATATTTTCCACCAAACGGAAATTGGATTTGCTTTAAATAACTGATAAATGCTTTCAGTAATGTAATCTGTCGGTACGTTAATGCCTCTGTGACCGCCAGCGAGTTTAAATCATCATTGGAAACCTCATCAGCTAGAATCTTTTGGCACAGTTGTTTGAATGAGCCTGAAATACGATCAAAATCTAAGGGGGCTACTGACTGTACAATTAAATCATGAATCCAATATGTTTTATCCACTGATGTTAATGACACTTGAAAAGACGCTTCTGAAATCAGCTTTAACTTTAAATTATCTAATAACGTAAATAATTCAAACAATGCAAAGGGTGTTGAGTCTTTAAAAAACTTTAAATGGAATTGATGACCATTTTCTGTGGAAACTTGATCATAAAGCTCCAGATTAATGTGCGTATTGTGGTTGCATAATGATTCGATAACGATAATATCTTTAGCTGCTGCGTCGGGGGTGTATTTAGATTTGTATGGGGCATCAAAGATATTTGCATAATTTTTATACAGCGTTTTACCTTCAACAAGACCACACACATCAAGCAAGGCTGAACGCAAACGATCAGTCCATGAAAGTGTGACAGTCGCAATTTTATCGGGTAACGTTGCAATGATGTCTTTTGGATCAGTGGTCGATTTTAATAGAGTATACATGCAGACAAGATCGTTATCAATGTACGTGGTTTCGGTATGCAGAATAGAAGATTTCAGCTCGTTTTCTAGTAACGTGTTGATAAGTGACCGTGTGGAATCATTAAGCTTTTCGTGGTGCATGTATACCAACACCGACACTTGATTCAACAGCGGATCAAATCGATGATGAGCCAATGCAATGTATTTCGACTGATGGGTTAAGATGCCCTTGCAAATATTGGCGATGTCATCAGCGGATAAACTCATCATTTCAACCAATGGCAAATGATTGATCGCAGTGGTAATTTCTTTTCGATCCAGCGATTCATCTTGCAGTTCAGCCTGCTCCATAATTTCAAGTAATTTATTGGAAACATACGGAATTTGATCGAATGAAATTGATTTTGCCGCGTAGGTTAAAATTCCAACGAATGAGACTTCTTTGCCGTCATCTAGCGAAATGCGCACGATGTCTAAGGGCTCATGGCGATCAATTTTTGATGTAAACGAAGGTTTGTGTACCCACAGTGGTGCAGATGATGTGCGAGCCGTTGTTTGTAATTCATTTAACAGGCCGGCATATGCACTCGTTTGTTTTAGAATGCCTAACGGATAAAAGGGTGCTCCCTGATTGTGTTCAATCACACCCAAAAAGATAAAGTGACCATTGGAAAGCCATTCCAAGAACGCAGCCTCATCATGTTTTTCTGCTGTTAACAATTTTGATTTAACATCATCAAGTACCGTCGTCATTGGTGAGAAATCATCCACAGCCAGTTGAATGTCTTCGGCAATGCTTAATAAGTCTTTTTCTAACAGCTCTAATGACGCTAAATCCAACTGTTGGCGCAATTCAATATGCAACAGCATCTCATTCGATTGCCCATTCATATTCGTTTGTAAATCAGTTAACACGCCATTTTCACGGGTAACATTAAACGTGCCACGTAACATAAAATTTACGTCATACCCACGGCGGCGAATTTCTGTGCTAATAGAATCCGTTACAAACGGTAAGTTATTTAATAACAGTTGAATAACTGTTCCGCGTTCCTGACTGGGTTCCAGTGACGATATGTTTTGGATCGAAACCTTAGGCGTTGCATGCGTCCATGATTGCAAAAACAACCACCCCTCATTCAGCAATGTTTTTATGTCAGAGGGTTTAAGTCGCTTTAAAGCAGACGTTGATAGGTGTTGCAAATAGCGTTCTGCAAATTGACGGAATCCTTTGTGTTGAAAGGAAATGCTTTTTAATATCTTTTGAAGATATGATTGTTTTGTAATTGAAGTCAACAGAAGGCTCCTGATTGATATAGTAATATTAAAAGGGAGGCCAAACTGGAGCGGGTGAAGGGATTCGAACCCTCGACCCCAACCTTGGCAAGGTTGTGCTCTACCCCTGAGCTACACCCGCTTTTTGAAACGTTGTTCTTTTTGTTAACAACTGAATGCATAATATCCAATTTGGTTTAAAAATCAAGCTTAATTTTTGTTTTCACACACAATTTTTTCAAGTGATGCGAATGATTTAATCGATTGCAACACTGCAACCAATAACGCCAATCGATTTTGACGCAGGGTATCATCCTGATCATTCACCATCACGCTGTCAAAGAACTTATCAATAAAAGGTTTCATTTCCGTAAATAAAATCAATGCAGTTTCATATTTTTCAGTTGCAATTAAATTTTCAACAGATCTTTTTTGCCATTCTTTATATAACGTTTGTTCGGCTTCTTCACGTAATAAAGTGGGGTCAATATCCAGATCAGTGGGTAATAATTTTTGTGCTTTTAAAATATTCCACAAACGGTTGTATCCCGATAATAAATCGGCAGATTTCCCCATGGACATAAATTCAGTTAACACATCCAACCGATGTTTGATTTGAATAAGGGTACAGCTGTGGGAAGATCCCAGAATCGCTTCAATCATATCATAACGATATCCGCTGTCTTTTAAGGATACTTTTAAGCGTTCAGTAAAGAATGTCACAACATCCGTTACAGCGGCGTCTATATCAAAATTTAAGCCGTTAACGTGGTGGTATTCAGTTAACAGATTCCGCACCAATGCATCTAATCGCACATTAATATCTTTTCCATGATCTTCGTGGGCTGCAAATAACAATCGCAAAATACCCAGGGCTGCGCGGCGTAAGGCAAAGGGATCTTTGGATCCTGTTGGCTTTTCGTTGATCGCAAAAAAACCAACCAATGTGTCCAGTTTGTCCGCCAATGCAATGACTATTCCCATTAAATCACGGGGTAACGAATCATTAGGCCCCAGTGGTTTGTAATGATCCGCCATAGCCTTTGCAATGGATGCCTTTCCTTGATGAACAGCATAGTATCCGCCCATAATGCCTTGTAGTTCGGGGAACTCACCGACGACACCGCTAACCAAGTCTGCTTTGCAAAGCTCAGACGCTTCACGCAATGAATCCTGGGGCAATCCCACCCATTGGTTTAAAAATCTAGCAGCATGAGCAATGCGTTTACGTTTGTCTTTTAACGTACCTAAACGTTGGTGAAATACGATGGTTTCCAGCTTTTCCGCAAAGGTTTCTAAGGGGGTGTTTTTATCTGTTTCCCAATAGAATTGACCATCTGATAATCTGGCGCGCAGAACCTTTTCATTCCCATGACGAACGATTGCACCATCGGTTTCAGCCGTTAAGTTATTGGCGACAATTCCAAAATAGGGGGCTAGCGTCCCATCGGGGTTGGAAAATGTAAAATACCGCTGATGGGTTTTCATGACAGAAACCATTAGTTCTTTGGGTAATCCCATAAACTCAGCATCAATGCTGCCGTCTAGAACGACTGGGTATTCAACCAAACCGGTAACTTCGTCTAGCAGACCTTGATCTTCATTCCAAGATACCCCTAATTTAGCAGCAAGTTTTGTAACTTGATCCAGGATCGTTTGTCGTCGGGATGACCGATCTGCCATGACATAATTCGCCGTTAAAAAGGCTTCGTATTCAGCAATTGAGCTAATCGCTGGGGATGTCGCTTGTCCCAAGAAACGATGTCCAATCGTTGTATTTACAAACGGAATACTTAAAATATCCCCTGTCATTGGCGTATTATCCACCAACATTAAAATGCGATGCAGCGGGCGAACCCATCGAAATGGAACCGTTCCCCAACGCATGGTTTTTGGCCACGGAAAACTTGTTAAAAGATCTTCGATAAATATCTTAATCAGCTCAGATAAAGGGTGTCCTTTTTTTTCAATATTCGCAATCCAAAATATACCCTTGGGTGTTTCTAATTGAGTACATTGATCTGGTGTTAATCCCACGGATTGAAAAAAGCCGTCTAATGCTTGTTGAGGGGCATCTGTCCTGGGGCCTTTGCGCTCAATCAGTTGATCTGCCTGTTCTTTAGGCAATCCCGTTGCAATCAAAGCTAATCGCCGTGGGGTTGATAAAATCCGTACTGATTCAGATTTAATACCATGATCCAAGCAAAATGCATCAAACATACGCTTAATGGTTTCTTCGGCCATGCCCTGCATGCGAGCAGGGACTTCTTCCATTTGAAGTTCGATTAAAATATCCATTGAAATATCCACGGCGATTATCCTTGTACTTGGCGTCTTTGAGTTGATTCTAAATAAGTTTGGCAGCAGGCTTTTGCCATGGCGCGTACTCGTCCAATATAACTGGCACGTTCTAATACGCTGATAACTCCACGGGCATTTAATAAGTTAAATAAGTGGCTTGCCTTAATACACATGTCATACGCGGGCAGGGCATAGTGATGTTCAATCAATTTAAAGCATTGAGACTCGACATCCGTAAAATGTCTGAACAACATATCCGTATCGGCTAATTCAAAGTTATAATATGAAAATTCTTCTTCATTCTGTTGGAATAAATCCCCTAAAGTAATTTTATCCTTGCCGTCTTTGCCATTCCAATTGATTTCAAAAATGTTTTCAACGTCTTGTAAAATACACGCAATGCGTTCGATTCCATAGGCGATCTCGCCAGATACCAGTTCACATTCAATGCCACCAACTTGTTGAAAATACGTAAACTGCGTGATTTCCATACCGTCACACCAGACTTCCCACCCCAAACCTGCGGCACCCAAAGTGGGGCTTTCCCAATCGTCTTCTACAAACCGAATGTCATGTTTTAGGGGATCTAAGCCTAACATCCGCAAGCTATCTAAATATAATTCTTGGATGTTGGCGGGGCTGGGTTTCAATAACACTTGAAACTGATGAAACCGTTGCAATCGGTTAGGGTTTTTTCCATAACGTCCATCGCTGGGGCGCCTGGATACCTGAACGTGCGCCACATTTAATGGAATCGGTCCAACGGATCTAAGCGTTGTATCAGGGTGAAACGTTCCGGCACCCACTTCCATATCATAAGGGGTTACAATCGCACACCCATGGTTTCCCCAAAATTCTTGTAGTTTAAAAACAATCTGTTGAAAGTGCATTCGCGTTTCCATTGGTTATTGAAGTGAATTATAAACCACTTAGCTTATTGGTCAAGATGAAAGATAGAGTATACCAACAACGGATATAAAAGATGTCCTTCAAAAGTGCGCATATCTATACACCTTCATTTTCAAAAACCCATTCACTTGACTTCTTGACAATCGTCCCTATATAAAATCCATATAGGAGTCCCATTATGAAACACACCCTTCAATCATTGCTGATGACTACCGTAATAACGTTACCCACCGCTTTTGGTTCAGAGCCATTCTCTGGTTTCGAAGATGAATCAACAACTGTTGAGCAGTCATCCATAGTCACCACATCTCAACGTCCACGATCAATACTAGTATTACCTCCGGAATTACTCAGAAAGTTTTCTGGGGAAGTAGTCAAAGAGAATTCTAAGGAAGTAGCCGAACAGCTTTCTGAATGTGCTGTTCAAAGTTCTAGGGGGATTACTCTGGGTTTATTAGATCTAAAGGATGTATGTAGATTAGCACTAACGTCGACGAATTGGCATAAAATTGCTCAACCTGTGTTAACTGCACTAAATATTTGGAGACACAGTAACGTTGTACCCAGACTATTAGAACGGTTCTCCAATACTTCTGAAAATAAGGCACTACTTACATTTCTTGGAATTAAGACAGATGAATCCTTTGATTACATATTGAATGCCGCCTTTGCACTAAACTCTTGGACCAAGAAGATGACGGCTAATGAACATAAGGCTCTTGTTCCTCTCATTAACGTGAATCGAATATTTAATGACACTGAGAAAGATATAATAAAAGGCCTATTACCCAACGCAACTCCAAATGATATTCTAAGGGCTGCAAATGGATTAAGATATCTTGGATTCACTGACAGAGCCGAAGCACTCTATGAAAAATCTGCACAGCATCTAACTGCAACTCCAGATGATATTCGATTGGTAGCAGATGGATTAACAGTTCTTCGATTGACTGACAGAGTAGCACCACTCTATGAAAAATCTGCACATAGATTAAAATTTCTTCGATTTACTGACAGAGCAGCAGCACTCTATGAACTAGCTGCGCAGCATATAACTGCAACTCCAGGTAATATTCGATTGGCAGCAGGTGCATTAAAAACTCTTGGACTCATAGACAGAGCAGTAGCACTCTATGAACAATCTGCACTTCATCCGAAGGCACATCCAGATGATCTTCGATTGGCAACAGATGCATTAAAAGCTCTTGGATTTACTGACACAGCCGCAGCACTCTATGAAAAATCTGGACATTATCCGAATACAGATCTAGGTAGTATTCAAAGAGCAGCTGATGGATTAAAAGCTCTTGGACTCATTGACAGAGCTGCAGTACTCTATGAACGAGCTGCTACAGTCTATGAACTAGTAGCTAATCGTAAGAATGCACGCATATATCATATTCTAAAGGCAGCAGAAAAATTAAGCTGTTTAGGAGCGGAATACCATCCAAAAGCTGCAGCACTCTTTGAACGATGGGCAAATCATCAGGATGCAACTTCAATTGATATTGAATGTGCAGCAAATGGATTAAGGTTATTAACAATTAAACATCCTTATACATTAGCAGAACGTACTCAATACAAGAACAGATCAGATGCGTTACTTCTGAATTTTGGATTAACCCCAACAGACAAAATTTTCTTGACAGAATAAGATGACTTTGTATACTAATAACTAGAATT
>DITM01000066.1 GCA_002422845.1 Candidatus Paracaedibacteraceae bacterium UBA6184 | reverse complement strand
GCTTTTTCTTCGTTTTCCAACAGTTCAGTTGACCACGATTCAAAGTCACCGTATCCCCGGCTAAGCTCTTTAATGGTTTGACGATCCAGCCACCAGGTTTTTCGAGATACTTGTTTTAAGAAAGCTCTGTCGTGGCTAATCACAACGATGGCGCCTGGGAAGGATTCGAATTCTTTTTCCAGGAACTCAATCATTTGAATATCCAAATGGTTTGTAGGTTCATCCATCAACAAGACGTCAGGATTTGATGCAAAGGCATAAGCAAGGGCAACGCGACGGCGTTCTCCCCCGGATGTAGAGTTCACCAGCCAATCGGCATTTGCTTGAAATTTATCAAGCATTGCTTTTGCATAATAGGTCATGTCTTTGTCAGGGTCCGCAGATCTGTCGATGCCGGACATGACAAGTTCCAACGCAGTTTGTCCACTTTTCCAAGCGATGTTTTGAGGTAGATACCCAATGCGAGTTCCGGGTTGAATAAAGATTTCGCCTTCATCCAATTCAAGCTGATTCATCAATGTTTTGAACAACGTCGTTTTTCCCGAACCATTGCGCCCCACCAAGGCGATTCGATCCTTTGGATATACGTTCAATGTAACGTCATGGAATAATACCTTGAGGCCAAATTGAATGTGTATGTTGCGCAACGAAATTAAAGGTGTATCCGACATCTGAGTTTTTACCTAATGAGTTGCCCTATTATAAGCAGAATCATTGAAGATACAAGCAGATATATATCTTTGCTACGGATACTCTGGAGATAGTTTGTTTTTCACTTATTTGAGATGAAATTCTAGCGAAGTTCTAGACTATTCAAGAATTGTGAATGTGAAGGGATCAGAACAGTACGAGACAATAAATGTCAAAATATCTATTGTAATTGCATTAGGAAAATAACTTTTGGGGCAGAGCTAAGAAGATTATCACGAATAGATTATTCCATTAATATTTTTGATAAATTAAAAAAGATTTAACTAAATTTAATTAAGATTATCAAATGAAATTACCCAGAGAAAGACATCAAATGAAAAAAATATCTTTATTTATTGCGATCTGTATTTTTGGACTAAGCAATCCTTTTGCAGCTATGGAGTATGAAGCAAAAGCAAAGGCTTTGGTTCCCGAACTTAGGAAACTGATACAATCACCGGAGATTATTGCAGCAGTTCGGAAACAAAATCAGGAGAATGCGAAATTAACACAAGATGATATTAATGCTTTAGATAAGAGGTGGATGAGTAAAGATGCGTCTCTGATTAGCCCTATAATGCAAAATCTTGTTTCGAAACTTTTGCAAAAATTTCTGTTGGAAAGTAAAGGGCTATACGGTGAAATTTTCGTAATGGATAATCGTGGTTTGAATGTTGGACAGAGTGGTCCAACGTCTGATTTTTGGCAAGGTGATGAAGCTAAGTGGAAAGAGACTTTTCTTGTAGGTCCAGATGCAATTCATGTTTCAAAAATAGAATATGATGAATCTTCTAAAGAATTTAGCTTTCAACTTTCATTTTCAATCGTTGATGGAAATGAGGTAATAGGCGCCGTTACGTTCGGAGTAAATGGATCTGAATTCAAAAAAAACCAAGGGTAGATTAATATGGTTCTTCAATACTTTTCTAAACGATTATTGTTAAAAGCGCTATTTATAGTTCTATCTTTTCTCGTCGTTTGTATGTCGATTACACTTTGGATGCAAAAAAATCTGATTGTTGAAAAGAAACTTAATGAGTTTGTTGAAAAAGGTGAGGGGTTATCAGTCTCATTTTTAATGGAGATTGAAGAGCCTGTAAGATTTTCTAGAATGGATTTAGCTGAAAAAGCCTTTGATAAAGAGTTTAAAAAACCTGGTAACATTCTGCATGGGCTTATGGTATTTGATCAAGACAATAAAATTATTCTGAAAAAAGGGGATGAAGATCATTTAAAGTTTATGGAGTCTGAAATCTTTTCAACCAATCTGACGTTTACTAATGGAAAAGCAACCTTTCACGGTCAAAATGAAATGGTAATAGTTAATCAAGTTATTGATTCAGGAACAAAAAAAACGATTGCCTATGTTGCAATGGCATGGAGTAAAGAATTGTGGCAAGAGGATACAGATAAAGAAATTCAATTAAAATCGATTTTCTCTCTTGCTTCGGTGTCGTTTATTATTTTTATCGTATTGTTGATGATTCAGGTCATCATTCTAAAACCATTAAATGCCATTAAACAGCAAATGATTGCTATCTCAAAGGGTAATACACAAATTAAGCTTGATTACTTGGATAGAACTGATGAAATTGGTCAGATGTCTCAGGCATTGAGGGTGTTTAAAGATAATATCATCGCAAACAAGAAGTTGGAAGAAGAACAAAAAGAACTGGAATTGAAGGCTGAAAGTTTGAGGAAAGAAACAATCCAAAATTTAGCGAATAGCTTTGAATCACGGATGCAGAGTATTATCCTTACAGTTTTGTCGGCTGCGGGAGAACTTGAAGAAACAGCGGGACAAATGAATCAATCTATTGATTCCTCGGCTAAAATTATTGAAAATGTAGAAAAACAAGCCAAAAACACCTCTTCTCACGTTGAGCAAGTCGCAAATGTTGCATATGCTTTATACGATTCTGTCAGTGAAATATCAAAACAGATACATACTTCAAATGCCTTAGTGTCAGATTCTGTAGAAAAAGTATACGTAGCAGATGCGTTTGCAACAAAGTTAGGTAAAGCATCGGAAGAGGTTCGAAAAGTAATTCAATTAATTGCTGATATTTCAAGTCAGATTAATCTTTTGGCGTTGAATGCAACCATTGAATCTGCAAGGGCAGGTGAGGCTGGAAAAGGGTTTGCAGTTGTTGCAAATGAAGTTAAGAACTTGGCAAATCAAACCAATAAATCTGTGGACGAAATTTCTAAGGTTATTGATGATATTGGTACTGTTTCAATTAGAATTACTGGTGCTTTAAATGATGTTAGAGAGTCGGTAGAAAAAATCTCTAACTCATCGATCAGCATTGCATCAGCCGTTGAGGAACAGACTGTTTCAACCAACGGCATAGCTAGTAGCGCAAAAGAGGCTTCATATGGTACATCTAACATTTATTCAGATTTAAGCGTGATTAAACAAACATCTCAAGGTGTTAATTTATCATCTGGAAAAGTTTTCGAAGCTGCGCGAGCACTATCGGCTCAGGCAGAAGAACTAAAAAGTCAAATCCAGCAATTTATTTTAGAAATTCGTTCTAGCTAATCCATCTCTCGACAAAAGAGAGATATTTTGAGGTGGATACCCCCTGCGAGTTCCGGGTTGAATAAAGATTTCGCCTTCATCCAATTCAAGCTGATTCATCAATGTTTTAAACAGCGTCGTTTTTCCCGAACCTTTGCGACCCACCAAAGCGATTCGATCCTTTGGATATATATATCTTGCGCAGCGAAATTAAAGGTGTATTCGACATCTGAGTTTTTACCTAATGAGTTGCCCTGTTATAAGCAGAATCATTGAAGATACAAGTTTATAAATGGAGAGTTATATTGCTAAGGTTTGTTTTTGGGAAACAGACTAATAGGAAGTTTTTCTTTCAAAGATTTGCTTACAGAATATGTTTTTTCGCCCCCATGAGTACCAAATAATATATGTGCTTCAAGTGTTATATCCAGAATGTTAGAGGTATTATCATCGGGAATTGCAATAAAGTTAATGGTAGTGTGTGAGTAAGGTGGTATTGAAGTTGTATTTTTTATAAAACCAGAGTGCGTGATTTCATTAATAAGCATAAGAGTATTTGTCGGGTCAATTTCAATATCAATAATTTGATTGGAACAATTATGAAGAGAAAGAGTTAGGTTAAAAACGTTGTTTTTCTGATCTGGATTTATGACAATATTATCTAAAATTAGTAATTTATTTTCAATGGAATTCTGAGTCAAAATCAACTGTTTCATTTTATTAAAGTGAATGTAGAGTAACCCAGCAATAGCCAAGAATCCAATCGCTGTTATGATGCCGATATAAATATTCTCCAAAAATACCAATGCCGATGCTGCAATTGGTAACACTAGCGCTATGCCGTAAGGTAAAAAGGTTTTGATCAAGAAACCTTTGATTAGGCTGGAAAAGAGTTCTTTGAGAAATTTCTTCATTAAAACATCCAGGTAAAATAATTATTCGCAGAGTATCAACTTTTTGCATAAAGTCAATAAAATTGTACATTATATCCTCTGATGAAAATATGCTATAATTTTCTTAATGTAAATGGAGAGTTATTATGGAAATTTTTATCGCGGGATTAGTTGCCATCGGCATTTTAATTCTTATTTTGGTGTTGTCGTCATTATTCATTGTTGATCAGCAATCGGCCGCCATTATTGAACGATTTGGTCGGTTTTTAAGAATTGCTCAAGCCGGTCTAAATATTAAGATTCCTTTTGTTGATAGGATTCAAGGGCGAGTGACGTTGCGATTAAAACAATTGGACGTTGCTGTAGAAACCAAAACGTTGGACAACGTGTTTGTGGATATTGTTGCATCCGTACAATATCGTGTTCTTCCTGACAACGTATATAAAGCATTTTATATTTTGGATAATGCCGATGCACAAATTCAAGCCTATGTCTTTGATGTGATTCGCGCACGAGTTCCTTTGATTAATTTGGATGATGTGTTTTCTAAAAAGGATGAAATTGCAAACTCTGTAAGGGAAGAATTGCAAGAAGTCATGAATGACTTTGGATATGACATCATCAAAGCCTTGGTGACGGATATTAACCCTGATAATCGTGTAAAGACAGCAATGAACGAAATCAACGAAGCTCAACGATTGCGCGTGGCAGCGATGGAACGGGGTGAGGCTGAAAAGATTCTAAAGGTTAAACAAGCTGAGGCGGAATCTGAAAGCAAGATCCTTCAAGGTAAGGGTATTGCGGGTCAGCGGCGTGCAATCATGGAAGGATTGAAAGAATCCTTGGGTGAATTCCAAAAGCAAATTGGGGATAGCAGTCCGCGTGATGCAATGACATTAATTATGATGTCGCAGTATTTTGATACATTAAAAGATTTAGGATTGCACAGCAATCAAAACACGATTTTAATTCCACATTCTCCATCCAGTATGAATGATTTATTTGATCAAATGAGGAATGCGATTATCACGGGAAATCAAGCAGTAGAAAAACCAACAAAGGCAACAAAAGCAAAAGTTGATTAACGTTTTATTAAGAAGATTTTCAGTAGGATTAAATGATTAATTGAGAAGTATCAAAAAATGAAACAGGTATTTATATATAACGCGAAACGTACGCCTATGGGATCTTTCATGGGAGAATTAAGTACAAAAAATGCGGTGGATTTAGGTGTTGCTGCTGTGAAAGCAGCATTGCATAGGGCTGATCCGAAAACCGTACAAGAAATCGTCATGGGCTGTGTGTTGCCCGCTGGATTAGGGCAAGCCCCGGCACGCCAGGTTGCAATCAAATCAGGATTGTCTGAGCATACTGTAGCAAGCACTGTGAATAAAGTGTGTGGGTCTGGCTTAAAGGCCTTGATGATGCTGGCAGATAGTATCCAATTGGGTCGAATTAATGTTGGGGTTGCCGGTGGAATGGAAAGCATGAGTTCTGCGCCATACCTGTTACCCAAGGTGCGTCAGGGATATAAATATGGTCATACTCAACTGTTGGATCATATGGCATTAGATGGGCTTGAGGATGCTTATGAACCTGGAGTTTCTATGGGTGTTTTGGCTGAACGATTAGCTGAAACATATGCATTCAGCCGTGACGCTCAAGATGCTTATGCAATCTCTTCAACAACCAAAGCGCAAGCGGCAATGGAGAGTGGGGCTTTTGTTGATGAAATAGCAGCTGTTACTATTGAAGGTCGAACACCATATACGATGGAGCATGATGAAGGTCCACGTAAGGCAAAGCCTGATAAAGTGCCTCAATTAAAGCCTGCCTTTAAAAAAGACGGTACGATTACAGCGGCAAGTGCTAGTCCCATTTCCGATGGTGCAGCAGCGTTGTTGTTAGGGTCTGAGGATGCTGCTGGTGTGTTGAATTTAAAGCCACGTGCAGTGATTAAAGCGTATGCGAGTTATTCTCATGAACCCCAATGGTTTACGACGGCTCCGGTGAATGCCATTAAAGCAGCGCTTGAGATTGCAGGTTGGTCAATTGATGAGGTTGATTTATTCGAAATTAACGAAGCGTTTGCAGTGGTTCCAATGGCTGCAATGCGCGATTTAAAGATACCAGCTGAAAAGGTGAATATTCATGGCGGTGCCCTTGTTTTAGGACATCCGTTAGGTGCGTCGGGTGCCCGCGTGGTAGTGACACTTTTGCATGCCCTTGAACGTCGAAACCTTAAAAAGGGTATTGCGGCATTGTGTATCGGAGGTGGAGAAGGGGTTGCAATCGCAATAGAACGTGTTTAGACTATTTTTACAAAAACAATAAAAGGAATAATAAAAAAATGTTTTTTCGTAAGCTTATATCTACTTCCCTAATTATTGCGGCATCGATTGGATCTTCGATTGCAGTGGGTGCTGATGCTGAAGATGTGCTTAGAGTTAGTAGCGAAAATGTTGAAAGTGCAAGCTGCGTAGTGTTTGTACTAAATGTTCCAGGACATCGATTGACTGCGTCTGAAGAGCTGAAAACTGAGTTGTTAATATTATCAAATATTTTAATAGAAGTTGTTATTGGGGATGATAATTCTCAGTTTAGTGGTGATTCTTTAGATAGTATCATGTTGAAAAGTAACAATAGGGCACAAAGCGCTGAACGTAAGGCAGATCAAATCAACCAAAGAAAAGTGTTGCGCAGAGTGAGTAAATCATTCAAAGCTCCTGTAAAATCACTACATCAACCTAGATAATTAAAGGAATAATAAAAAAATGAAATCAACATACTGTTTAGCACTTCTTGCAGGGATAGTGATGTCCAGTACAGCTGTGAGTGCTGCGGCTTATGATATTGTTAACCTGTCTGATGATGAACGTGGACAGTTTGATAGAATTAAGGTTATTGCGGATGACTTTGAAGATCGTCATGATAGAGCGCAAGAAGAAAAAGATAAAAAACGTTCGAAAAAAGCTGTTCTTGCAGCGGAGCGTAAAGCGGCAATAGCTAGACTAGAAGCGGAAAACAATAGGAAAGAAAAAATGGCTAAAGCTTTAGAGAGCGAAGCAAAGGTGTTTTCTGTTGTAAAATAATCGAAAGCACACCGCATTTAAACTAAATCAAAGCACAGAAAAAAAGGGTCTTAAAGATCCTTTTTTTTATTAAGTTGTTTTGAGGGCTTTATAGGTTTCTATTCGCTGAATATAATTCAATAACCATTCAGAGACGTTTGGAGCCTGCATAATTTCTGCTGACGTCATCCATGCATATCTGGCAATTTCTGTGGGTGAAATTGTAACTGTTGGCAACGTATTATTTAATCGACAATAAAAAGTAGAGTTTATGATCGGAGTATTGTTTTTTCCTGTGAAGAATGTGCTGAACACATATTCGATAGGGTCGGTTAAGGTTAATCCAACTTCCTCAAATATCTCACGTTTGACAGCTGCCTGTAAAATATCTGACGGATGAGATTCATCTTCTGGATCAACTTTTCCGCCTGGAAAGGATAGCAATCCTTCTGCATGTCCGCCTGAGGGATGTTCGATAACTAGGAATCTGCCTTTGTGTTCAATGGCACATTCAATCACTTTTAAATACATTCTCATTTTGCTGTCACCAACGCTTTTTCAACTTGCAAGATTGAATAAATATAACGGGCAACGTTATCCAATAAAATAGCCACTTTTTCATCATCGTCTTGAGGCGCAAATGCTAACCCAACAGTTTCTAATGTACCCTTGTGTTTAAACCAACCTGCTTTAATCAAAGTAGGTTTCATGGTTTCGTTTTGATACGGAGCAAATGGATTGTCGGAAACGGCAACGATTGAGCCCACTGCCGGTGAGGTTTTTAACCAAGTTTCTAGGGTGTCAACGGTTGTAGGGCGGACAAGCTTACCGTTCTTTTCCAACATAGGGGTTGCAACGAATACCACTGGAATAGTGTTCACCTGATCTGATCGTTGTAATTGATCCCACACAAAGCGAGCCGATTCAGATTCAGTCGTTGGAAGCGATTCTGGGCATTGCCAATCACTGCGAATGAAGGCTTTGTCGAGTAGCAATGATTCTGGTTCTTGGATTGGATCCAATGGACGATCGCCTGTAAGAATGACAATTTGTTTAGGGGCAAACGTTCCCGCATTGATTAGTTCAATCATATGTTGCATGCGCGCGCGCATACGATAAACGGTAGCGCCTAACACCAGTGCATAATCTGGATTTTGTACAGAAGGATCAATACGATCAATCATGCCAAGCTGTTTAAGGCTTGCGATAATTTTATCGGCTTGAGGTTGATGCGTTGATAGTTCCATCTGCCAACGTTCTTGGGCAGGTTTGCGTATCCAATGTGCTTGTGCATAGGTATTCATTGCTTCATAAGTAGGGTCAACGTTAATTCCAAGTGTTGTAAACAGCTCATGAAGCGTTGTTAAACGTTTGTCGTGATGTGGTACTTGACGAGTGATTTGTTTTGCTGGGGTAGGTGGGCGTGCGACAACAGTATTCAGCATTCCTAGACATATCGTAATACTAATAGCAGAGATAATATTTCGCATGATAACTCTCAATAATTTTAAGAAAAGATATCATGTTTTAGGAGAGCTTGCAGCCGATTTTTTTAAGATTTGATTGATAAAGTCGCCCTTGCTTTGGGTATAAAGAGTTCGGTTGTTGGGATATTTGATTGCTAGGTCAGTTTTTAAAGATTCGTATTCTTTTGCATCGTTTGGATGTGTGATCATGTAATCACGAAATAGTAGATACTTGTCAACAGATGGGCTAGTTGCTTCATAAATATGCACATGAAAATGGCAGTGTTCATAATCACCTTTGCAATAAAATCGGCGCCCTGGTAACCCGAATTCCCCACCAACAACATAGTGTAACTGTTCCATTTTATCATCGAAACTATCAATGTTGTTAATATCGTTTGTAGTAATCAAAATATCAATGATGGGTTTTGCTTTTATTCCTGGAATTGCAGTGCTGCCAATATGCTGAATGTTTAAGGCAAGTTCACCAAAAATGGATTGCAATACAAGTGATTCCTTTTCGAATTGCAGTATCCAATTTGGATCATATTCTGAAATTTGGGTTTTTCGACTATTGTGAAGTTGTTGTAAAGCTTCGAATGATATTGTCATTTTATTAATTTTTTGAATTATCAATAGTTAGTATACAGTTTTTTGATAAAAAAATCTTAACATTTACAAAAGGAAAAAATTAAACCTTTATTAAGGGGGGCGTATATACTATTGTCTGCAATGGCGGAATAATAGTGTTGGAGTTTTTATGAAATATGAAGATACAAGAAGCATAGACGTAAGGTTTCAAGAAATTGAAGATCGGTTGACAAAGGTAGAAAGCTGTTTGGGAATATCATCAGTTAATGTCAATCAACATCAAAATTTTCAGGACTTAGAAAATGTTCGAAAGTCATCAAAGGATACAACATTTACTAAAGCATCTTCAATCAATTGGTTAGCAATATTAGCAAGTATTTGTTTTATAGCTGCCGCAGGATTTATTATTCAAGTTTCTATTGAATCTAATTTTTTTACGCCAAATCTACAAGTTGTTTTGTCGGGAGTTTTGGGCATTACGCTTATTGGAATTGGGTTATTAATGATGCGCTTTGATATAAAATATAGCGCATATCTGCCTGCGTCTGGAATCGTTGTATTATTTTTAACAGCACTTGCGGCTAATGTATATTACCCCATTCTTTCTACGCATGAATCTATCGTGGGGATAACCATAGTCTCTGCAGTGTCCATCGGACTTTATTATTATGTACGAGAGGAAGTGTTTGCCCAAGTAGCAATTATTGGAGCTTACTTATCTCCACTAATTTTGAATATATTTAAATCATCGGAGATTATAGTTGCATATTTTTGTATATATACAATTACATTTGCAATTTTGGGTGTGTTATTTAAATCCCGAACTATTTGGATTGTATTAACTTATATATCGCTGCTTGCAACTGGAATAGTTGGAACGATCATAAAGATAGATATAACCTTAATGAGTGCGATAGCAGCACAATTTGCAGTCTGTATGGTAGGGATTATAATCTATGTAATTAAATATAAAACATCATTAAACTCCACAAAAGTATGGCTTTATTTTCCAGCAATATTGATTTTTTCAATCATCGAAATTCATTATATGTCTCGTCTTAATTCAAATCTTTTACCCTGGATGGGGATTGGTTTTGCTCTTATTAGTAGTGTTGTGTATCTTGGCATTAAGTATAAGATTAAAGATAGTGGGGAAGCCCAAGGTATGTTGTTAACGACAGCAATGTTGGGAATATTTTATTCGTGGTATCTCAATTTATTTCCAGGAAATTTAGATGATTGGATCTTGCCAGTTTTGGTTGTTGGATATCTTCTTTTTAATAAAATGTCTAATTTGATTAATTCAAATACTTATAAACCTTTTAGGGTAGCTATTTTTATAGTAAAAGCTATTTTTGTTTTTCAATATTTTAAGCTTGTTTTAGGATCAGCATGGGCAGTTAATAGGGGATTTGATCTGAATAAAATTGCAGCATCAATTATAAGCGCTGCAGCTTTATGGAGCATCGTTTTACTAAGAAAATCTCTATCATCTGGACTACTAAAGAATGAGACTTTCCTTTTAGGCATAACGCATGTTCTAACTATAAAAACTCTATATAACCTTGTCGAACAATTTGGGTCTTTGGCCGTTTCGAGTGTATGGTTGTCGTATTCTATTGCTGTTATATGTTTTGCTTTTGCAAAACTGGATAAGACTATGGCTAGATCATCAATGTTAATACTTGTTTTAGCCGCGGGAAAAGCCTTGTTGTACGATGCTTCGTTTGCACCAACAAATATTCGAATCATTTGTTTGTTGATTACCGGTATTGTGTTATACGGGGCTGGGTATATGATGAGACGGATTTCTACTTGGAAAGTAGAGCCTCAGCTATAGGAAGCTAGAAGGGCATCATGCCACACGTTAAATGCTGTTAAAGTTGTATCGTGGCTATCAATCCAAGGGAAATGTCCCGCACCAGGAATGATTGCCATTTGAATATTATTTCCTTTAAATATTAAAGAATCCTTAAATAAGCTGGGTGGACAAATGTGATCGTCATCACCCGCAATAATAAGGGTAGGAACCTCTGGTGCGTAGCTTTTTGTAAATGTTGGGAAAAAATGCTGAGTAGATAGAACATACGGGAGGTGTGCAAAATCGCATTGTTCTAACATGGAGAGGCCGTCATCAATGTAGGCTGGTCTGAAATAAAAGGGTAGAAGCCCGTTGAAGTATTCGGCGTAACTGTTATCAGATGGGTTCATCCAAAAATTAGCAGCAATTTGCGTACCGTCAAAGCGTGTATACGTCTTTATGCGTTGAGGTAAGTCGATGAGATATGAATTATCGATCGCAGGGTTAATTAAAACAAGGCCCTTGAGTGACGGAAGTCGCAAGAGTGATAATACAAACATGCTTGAAAATGAATGCGTTACCAATATGGGGTTGGGGAGTGTTTGTAATAATAGCGTTAATTCAAATTTTAACTCATCAAAATATGCAGACGGATTGCTTGGAGTTTTGTTATAACTGATTCCGTAAATGCTGCCGTTAGTTTCTAAGGACATGATCATTTTTTCAAAACAATGCCAGGATAGTCCAGGGCCACCGGGAAAGAAAATGAGTGAAGATGGTGCTGCGCTTTTGTGGATTAATTCAAGTTTGAGTAGTGGCATTATTTAATCTTTCATTAATATCATCCGTCGACATTATAAATCGCCACAGATGATCTGTGCCAACCTTAATTCCAATTCTAGGGGTTGTGAGAATGTGAGTGACTGGAGATCCAGCAGTTACATTAAATGAGGAGTCACTGCATATGTCGATAGCATTGTGTTCTTTTGTGACCCCCCAGGTTTTACAAAGTTTTCCGGGTCCGTCCATATGACGATGGGTCGTATCGCAGATAACCCCACGAATCAGTACCGCTGCAGGGAAACCTTCGGTCTCTGTCACGATATTCAAACAATGGTACATACCATAGATTAAATATACATAAGTTATACCGGCGGCTCCAAACATGACTTGAGTTCGTGGAGTTAGACCTTTAGCTGCATGGCAAGCGGGGTCATCTTTGCCTATATAGGCCTCGGTTTCAGTGATGATACCGGAGTTGTTTTTAAAATGAAGTCGTGTGCCAATAAGTGCTTGCGCGACTGTTAGCGTTTCTTGTTCAAAAAAAGATCGATCAAATCTTTGCATTTAAAACAAATGATGTTCAGTAGATAAAGTATTCCAAGTTTGAAAATCTTCGATGCCTAACTTAATAATTTCATTTAAGAGGTCGGCATAAGGAATCCCTGATGCTTCAAATAACTTGGGATACATGCTGATATTTGTAAACCCTGGAATGGTATTGATTTCATTTAAGTATATTTCGTTGGTAGCTGTTACGAAAAAGTCAACGCGTGCAAATCCTTTGCAGCCTAAAACTTTATATGCGTCTATAGCATAGGCTTGAACTTTTTTTGCAGTCGCTTCATCAACTAATGCTGGGATAGCTAAATCTGCCCCCTCTGGATCAAGATATTTGGCTTCATAACTGTAAAAATCATGATTAGGTTTTATTTCGCCTAGAACAGAGGCGGTGGGGGTATGATTGCCCAGTACGGCGCATTCAATTTCACGTCCTGGGATATATTTTTCAATGACGATCTTGTCATCATATTGAAATACAATTGGGATGAATTTATCAAACTCAGCCTTTGATTTTACTTTATATACACCAACCGATGAACCTGTATTAGCGGGTTTTAGGAACAGGGGTAATCCAAGTTTTTTTTCTATAACCTCAAAGTTAATTGGATCATTTTTGAAAATAGTAGTGTAAGGAGTCACCGGGATACCTTGGGTTTCTAAAATGCGTTTGGTGTAATCTTTGTCCATACATACAGCAGATGAGGCGACTGAGGATCCTGCAAACGGTAAATTAAGTATGCGGCAAAACCCTTGAAGGCAGCCATCTTCACCATATTTTCCATGAGTGATCGGCAATACAAAGTGAATCGGAATGTTTGCAGACGCATCTGTGCTGATCAAGTTAATAGAGTTTCCAGTATTGCATAAGTTTACAATAACGCCGGACGCAGCATCAGAGTCAGACAACAGGGTCATTGAGTGAGGTAATGTGTTTCCTTGGAAATAGTACCAAGTGCCGGACTCTTTACTTAATCCTACCAGGATCGGGTCATAGAGTTTAGTATCTAAGGCTTGTACAACATTGCGAGTAGAGTTAATAGATACTTCATGTTCTGTCGAGCGTCCTCCGAATAGGATTAGCACCTTTGTTTTGTTCACTGTAGTTATCCTTTTTGAAAGTGAGTAATATGATGTAACATCATTTTAGAAGAAAACTTCTTGAATTTGAAGTTTTTTTTTGTTTTACTGTGAGAGTAATCAGAAAGATTTTTAAATGCGTAATTGCACCTTAGTGGTCTGGTATATCGGCGCAACGCTGGCTCGACATCGTTTTTCCTAAACGGTTATCTTTTCTATTTCTATATATTTCAAATTTTTACTGAGGATTAAACGATGAACTATTATGTGTTTCTTTCATTTTTAGCAGCTATTGTTGTTGTAACACTTATATTTGGTAAACTGACCGCTAAGAAAGCATCTGAAACGTATTCGGATTTTTACTTAAGTGGACGCAGTGTAAAATTCTTTAGCTTGATGATGACGTTGCTGGCCACGCAGTTTGGTGGAGGCGCCATTATTGGAAGTTCCGAAGCGGCTTATTCATCTGGATGGTTGGCAATGTGTTATTCATTAGGGATTGCTATTGGATTTATCATTCTATCCCTAGGGATAGGCGGGCGCTTTAGAACGTTGAATATTAGCACGATCCCTGAAGTATTCGAAGTCGCCTATGGTAGTTCTGGGCTTCGTCGGTTTGCGGGGTTGGTATATATCATATCGATGTTTTTAATCTTGTTGGCGGTATGCATTGCCATGCGCAAATTCTTTTATAGTATTGGATTTACTAGCGATGCATTGTATGTCGGGTTTTGGTGTGTCGTGATCATTTACACCATGTCAGGTGGATTAAGCGCCGTGATTATGGCGGATACATTGCAAATCATTTTGGTGCTGAGCCTATTTCTGTTGGTATACTTTACAATGGACACGACAGCAGTAACATTAAACGCTGACTTAACCCCGAATGCCAGTAGCATCCCCGTCATCAGTTGGGTGTTAATGCCATGTTTGTTTACGATCATTGGTCAGGACATGGGGCAGAGATGCTTTGCGGCTGAATCACCGCGAGCCGTTTTTCTTGCAACGTTTGGGGCGGGCGTTTTGATGGTTATTGCATCCTTATTTCCAGTATATTTGGGAATCATGGGAGCAGAAGCCGGCATTATCAAAGGCGAAGAAGGCATCATCATGCGCGTCATTCAGATGGTGACGAACCCCGTGATGAGCAGCTTATTTGCTGCGGGCATTTTAATGGCGATTACTTCAACCGCAAATTCGTTGTTATGTTCAATCAGTTTAAACATTGCAATGGATATTCCGTTTATTCGCAACATGCCTGAAACATCATCCAAGTGGGTATCCAGAGCCGTAACGTTCGTTGTCGGTATGGCGGCAGTCGCTGGATCGTATTTAGGCAATGATGTGATTCCGATTATGTTAGAGGCCTATGGATTAACGGTAACAGCATTTTTTGTCCCGATCATTATGGCGTTGATTTACAAACGCCTGTCGTGGTTTGCAGGATTGGCATCCACCATTATGGGAACAACGGTGTTTGTGTTGGCGTCGCTGTTAAATCCGAGTTTGCCTGATTTTATGCCAAAAGAGGTTTTAGGACTAGCCCTATCCGCCATCGTGTTTTTAGTTGTACAGGGTAGGGCGGTTAGATCCAAAAATATGAAGATGATAGAGCTTAAGGTGTAGAAAGGATTCAAAGCATGATTTCATTTGCAAGCGATAACAATTCTGGTGTTCATCCCAAAATCATGGATGCTTTGGTTCACGCGAATGCTGGGCATTGTCCAGCCTATGGAAATGATCAGATAACTGCCGAGGCCATAGAACTGTTTAAACATACGTTCGGTCAAGATGCGAAAGTAGCTTTTGTATTCTTGGGGACGGCCGCCAATGTTTTGGGGTTAAAGACGATGATGCCGACGTATGATGGTGTTATCTGTACGGATGTTGCACATATTAATCAGGATGAAGGTGGCGCACCGGAACGATTCACAGGTAAATTATTTCCAGTAGCACATGAAAATGGAAAGCTTAATGTAAACAAACTATCACCATTTTTAGAGTATGTTGGAAATCCACATAAGGTACAACCAAAGGTAATATCAGTTACACAAGCCACAGAATATGGCACTGTGTACACGGTGGAAGAGTTGAGAGCTATAGCTCAGTTCGCACATCAGCATGGATTGTATGTTCATATGGATGGTGCCCGACTAGCAAATGCCGCAGTTGCACTAAATTGCTCATTAAAAGCGCTGACAACGGATATCGGAGTTGATGTCGTGTCGTTTGGTGGAACCAAAAATGGCATGATGTATGGAGAGGCTGTTGTTTTTTGTAATCCAGAATTGGCGATTAATTTTTCGTTTATTCAAAAACAAGGCATGCAAATGGCGTCGAAAATGCGTTATATTTCAGCTCAGTTTAAGGCGCTTTTAACAGATGATCTGTGGTTGAAAAATGCACAGCACGCAAATAGTATGGCTAAATATTTCGCAGAAAAACTAAGTAAATGTAGCGCTGTAACACTTACACAGCCTGTGGAGATTAACTGTGTGTTTTCACGAATCCCAGCCATTTTAATTGCAAAGTTGCAGTCAAAGTTTTCATTTTATGTGTGGAATACTGAGGCGCATGAGGTGAGATTGATGACCTCATTCAACACGTCGAAAGACGATATCGATGCATTTATAGAGCAAATTCATCAGCTTTCTTAATGACAGGTTAAAAGAGAGACGAGACGAATCGTCTCTCTTTTTTTATGATTGTTATAGTGAGTTTAGCATAAATACTAAGTTTTTTAGCTTGTTATATTCACGTTCAGCAAGCGCCTTTTCATCCGCGGTTGCTTGTGGATGCTGCTGCGCATATGAATATGCTTTTCCAGCAAGAATTGGGTTGTTTTGTTTGAGGTTGTCTGCCATTTTTATTAACAAATCGGGAGAGCTATTACTTGTATCGCGTTCAACGATTCGCTCAAGCAAAACGTTAGCAACATAAGCCTGATTAACCGTTAACAACATTCTTGAAAAAAGATACAGTTGGTTTCCGTTAAATAAGGAGTGATTTTCTAGTGCATATAGGGCAGCTTTAGAGGTTGCGTTTTTTTGATCAATCCTAGAATCCATTATTAGTCTTAAAAATCCGTCTTCGCTTGTTTTTGTAAGCATCTTACTGCAATCTTTGTATGTAGGCTTAGCTTTAATCGTATTTTGAGAAGTGTTTAAGTTTATGTTTGAGAAGGGAACAATATCAGCTGCTGATACGTTGCTTGCAAAGGCTAAAAGTGCTAATCCTGTAATTCCTAGTTTCATGACGTCTCCTTAATTGGTTGTATGTTTCATGAAACAAATATGAGGTCATTTTTTTTAGTTTCAAGGGGGAGAGATGAAAAATGTATTTTTAATTTGATATTCGTAGGTGTACGATTTTGCATTAATTGTATAAGGCTGGGGGTGATTCTATAGATGCCTGTAATAGAATGGTAGTTTTTCCAGGGTCTTTTTTCGCAATTTTCATGTTTGATATCTGCACTGTCGGGGTGTCGTGCTCTAGTTTTGTTGACAATATATAAGAGTAAAATTGATCTAGATGACAAGCGTGAGGATCGAGAGTTAGGCATTAAGGAGCATGAAGTAAGTATTAAAGAGTTTGAGGTGAAATTAAAACATTAGGAATATGTTCCTAAAAAAAGAATATTGAAAGTCAAATGGGCTGTCACATAATAAAGTCAGGCTACAATTATATGCGGTGGTTTTTTCTATCCTTCTCAACTCCAATCATATGTTATACTTTGCCCATCACAAAGGGGTGCCTTGGCTGAGAGGACATCTGTCCAACCCTTTGAACCTGATACGGTTAACACCGACGAAGGGATTGTGATGCGTTTCAGCCTGGTCTAGGTTGAGATCTTCTTCATTCCTTTGTTATAGACAAGGGAGATCATGTGTGGAGTCTACTTTATATTTAATGTTTGCTGGGCTAGTTGGAGCATTGCGAGGTGCTGCCAGTTTGATTGTCGAACATCCGTTAGACGTTATCAAAACGTATTGGCAGGCTTACCCATCTAGACGGAGCATGTTAGTTGTTGCAAAAGAAGTTCGTGATCTAAAAGGATGGCGAGGGTTTTATTCGGGAGTGATTCCGAATGTGATGCGAGTGATGTTGAAACAAGCTTATCGATATCCATTGATGATCGCGTTGCCTGTCGTATTTGGAACGTTTACTCCATCGGTGACATATATAAGTATTGCGACTGGGTTAAGTATATCATTGCTGGAGGTTTGGGTGATTACGCCACTAGAACGGTTTAAGATATGTTTGATGACTTATCAAAAATCATCCGGTGGGATTAACGCCTTTTTCAAATCACTGAGGCGAGATGTCATACACTCTTTATATAAGGGGTTAAAAATCACAGCAATTCGACAAGTTGCATCATGGGTCACTTTCTTGGTTGTTCATGATCAATTAATGGTCTGGGTTAAGATGTATAATGGAGGCGTATTAAGCCTGTCGCTTATAATGTTGCTAGGTGTCAGTTTAATAGAGGGATCTATTAATACTCTGGTGGTACAGCCGCTGGACTGTATCAAAACGAATCAACAAAAAATCCACTTAATCAAACATGACAGCATTATGTACAGGGTCAATGAGCTTTATGCTAATTATGGGATTGCTGGGTTTTATGTGGGTTGGAAAGTTAGGATGATACAATATATGATTAATTCAGCATTTACAGTTGTGGTGTTAGAAAATTTAAAAAGTACGTTTTTAACCATGCGTTTTGTGCTGGGTTAAAAGTGTGACTTTTGTTGACATGAAAAATATATCTATATACAGTGTTTTTTTGGAAGGGCAACTTCCAGAAAATTAACATTTTTATGAGGGCTTGATAAGATGAAGTGTAAGAAAGCATTTTTAGTAAGTGGGTTATTGCTTTTATCAAACGTAATGGCTGCAGAAATGAATCCTGTGGGTACATCAGTGGATGGAAGTAATTCAAGTGAGCTGGCGATGTTAGTAAGAGGTCAGATTAACAGAATAATCTCTAATGGAATGAGCGGAACAGCCACTAGTAGTACAGATCAAGAAGCGGAAGATAAAGCTTTTGAAGAGTGCCTGGGTAGACGATTGCAAACGAAAGAAGAAGTAGACTTGTTCCACAGAAAATGGGTGGGAAAAACAGAAGAAATGCACAGGGAGGCAATGGAGTTAAACCAGAGGGTCGCGGAATTGCTACGAAACCTTGAAGAAGATCGTCAAAGAGCGTCGGTAGAAGTGCAAGGTGGCAGCAAAAAATAGTTAAGCGTTCAAGCTAAGTCTTAATTATGCAATATAAAAAGCAGTACACAGAGTGTGCTGTTTTTTTTGCTTGTGAGGTGCAGAGACTTTTAATTAGAGACTCGCTGTTAAAAATCTCTATTTAGTGAGTTTTGTTGGAGTTTTTGTTTTTGAGCGCGAACTGTTTAATATGCAGGGAGAGGGGGGCAATAGTTATTGGTAGAGGAGGTTGAGCAGTAAGTAAATTTGGTTAGAATAAGTCTTTTTAAGGTGTTTTAGTGCTTTTCAGTAAGTAAACAGAGGCTATAAAGGGATATAAAAAGGGGCAGAGAGGGAGAAAAGTAAGTTTTTATGAGATTTTTATAAAAAAGGTATTGACTGGGTGTAGGTGATAGCGTATAAAGGACAAGTCAGCCACGAACGAGTGGGTGGCAGGGTGGAAGAGCCAGGGGAAACCGGGGCGAAACCACGGGTGGATAAAAAGTTAAAATGAAACAGATACTAAGACAACAGCGGGTTATTGGAACATCTGTCTTGAGTAAAATCAAGATAGAAAACAATGACTTTGAGAAAAATTTTAATCGCAAATGACGCAGGCCTGAGATTGAAAGAGATCAGGACTGTAAATAAGCGAGGATTAAACTTGAGAGTTTGATCCTGGCTCAGGACGAACGCTGGCGGCGGGCTTAACACATGCAAGTCGAACGGTGACGGAGAGCTTGCTCTCCTGATCAGTGGCGAACGGGTGAGTAACACGTGGGCAACCTGCCCCAGACTTCGGGATAACGCTTCGAAAGAGGTG
>DITM01000045.1 GCA_002422845.1 Candidatus Paracaedibacteraceae bacterium UBA6184 | reverse complement strand
CGCAATCACTCTGATTAACGCTAAACTGCGAGCCTTCGCTAGTGAGCTTTTTTTTATTTGGGCAAGAATGGATATCCGACGCACCATCCTACTGATGATTTTTTCGTTTTCCTTGCTGATGCTATGGAACAACTGGCAGGTTCACCAAGGTAATCCTCCCATCTTAGGCGGAGCTACCCAACCTGCGACACCTCCCACATCAACAACATCTGGATCAACGCCCGATTCAAGCACCACTGCAACAACTGGCGTTCCAACAGCGCCCGTGAATAGCGGCTCTGCTTCAACAACATCTGCAAATGTTCCTGGTGTTGCAGCGGCTACGACAAATCAACCGCAAACTGTTGATTTCAAAACAGACTTACTTCAACTCACCTTCGAGTTACAAGGTGCCCAGCTCGTTCGAGCTGAACTTCTTAATTTTCCAAGCCGAGAAAACAAAGGCCAGCCTTTTGTCTTGTTAAATAAAAGTGCCGCTCAAACCTATGTCGTTCAATCTGGTCTGACTGGTGCGCCTACCGGCAGTCTCTACCCCACACACTTAGCAAATTTCACGCTTGCAAGTGAGCAGCGCGAACTCGTCGATGATCAACTTATTATCAAATTTGTCTCAGAAGCCAGTGGCGTTAGATTGACCAAAACGTTCACCCTTGAACGCGGCAGCTATGCTATTCGTGTTGACCACCAAATTGAAAACCTCTCAGCTCAACCAGTCAGTCCCTCTGTTTATCTTCAAATTACCCGCGACGGTAAAGACCCTGAAAGTGAAAACTCAACCCCGAGTTTTATGACCGGTCCCGTCAGTTTTTCAGGCCCTGCTATTTATTCTGAGCAAGACAAATTCCAAAAAGTTTCTTTTTCAGATATCGAAAAGCGTAAAGCGACTTACATCAAAGAAACCGACAATGGTTGGTTTGCAATGGTGCAACATTATTTTGTAACTGCCTGGGTACCCCCACAAGGGAAAACACGCAATTATGAAATGACCGAACTACAAAAAAACTTATTTGCAGTGCGTAGCATTGAACCTGTTGGTGTTATTCCTGCTGGCGGTCAGATTACCGTACCCGCAACTTTATGGGTGGGTCCCCAAGATCAAGATCGCCTCGAACAAGTCGCTCCTGGTCTGGATCTAGTTGTTGATTATGGTTTGCTTACCATCATTGCTAAACCTTTATTTGCATTGATGACTTGGTTGCATTCCCTGCTAGGCAATTGGGGATGGACGATCGTCGTGCTCACCATATTAATTAAAGCGGCCTTTTATCCTCTGTCCGCTGCAAGCTATCGTTCGATGGCTAAAATGAAAATGGTGGCACCTCGCCTTCAAGCGTTAAAAGAAAAGTTTGGTGACGACCGTCAAAAGCTCAACACAGCTATGATGGAAATGTACCGTACAGAAAAAATTAATCCACTCGGTGGTTGCCTACCCATACTGGTTCAAATACCGGTTTTTATCTCTCTCTATTACGTCTTGGGCTCCAGCGTAGAGCTGCGAGGCGCACCCTGGATTTTGTGGGTTAAAGATCTTGCTGTTCAGGATCCCTACTTCATCTTGCCTGTCATCATGATGGCAACAATGTTTATTCAGATGAAGCTTAATCCGACTCCACCGGATCCAATGCAGGCAAAAGTCATGCTGTTTATGCCTTTAGTATTTGGTGCAATGATGTTCTTCTTTCCGTCTGGATTGGTTCTTTACTGGTGTGTCAACAACATTTTGTCGATTGCGCAACAATGGTACATCATGCGTCAGATGGCACAAGTTGCAGCGATTCCACATCGTTAAAAAGGATGCTATGTTGCAGTCCAGTCAGTCTATCGTCGCGATTGCTACCGCCCCGGGAAGGGGCGGAATCGGCATCATACGTGTTTCAGGCCCCGATTTGGGGCCTTTTATTTTTTCACTGCTCGGAATGAATCTTGTTCCAAGGCACGCTCACTATTGTGTTTTTCGCGACTCCGATCATCGAGCGATTGATCAAGGGATTGCTTTATATTTCAAAGCACCTCATTCCTACACAGGTGAAGACGTTCTCGAATTGCAAGGCCATGGCGGCCCCGCCGTGATGCAAACACTCTTGAAACAATGTCTCTCTGTAGGCGCATCCTTCGACGTCCGTATGGCTGATCCTGGTGAGTTTACGCTTAGAGCGTTTTTAAACGACAAAATTGATCTTGCTCAAGCCGAAGCAATTGCAGATTTAATTGATGCTTCCTCAGAGGCTGCGGCACGCGCTGCTATGTCATCCTTCAGTGGTTCTTTTTCTGAAGAGATCAATTCTCTCAGTCATTCAATTATTCAATTGAGATTAATGGTGGAGGCAACTTTAGATTTTCCAGAAGAAGAAATTGAATTTTTAGAGAAATTTCAGGCTAAAGAACGGCTTGCNNTTGCTCAACGCCTTAGCTGGCGAAGACCTCGCAATTGTCACAGATATTGCTGGAACAACGCGCGATAAAGTTACTCAAGTCTTGTATTTAGAAGGTGTACCCATAACTTTTGTCGATACAGCTGGCTTACGCGATACAAACGATAAAATTGAAGCGATGGGTATTGAACGCAGTTGGAGTGAAATCTCTCGGGCTGATGTCGTATTGCATCTTAAGGATCCCCTTAATAAAGATAGAGAGATCGATGAAAAAATATTTAAGCATCTTTCACCAGCCTGTATTTTATTAACTGTTTTTAACAAGTCTGATCTATTAGTGCACGTGCCAGATTCGTCTGAAACCACAATCTACATTTCAGCAAAAACGGGCAATGGACTCAAGGTTTTAACAAATTGTTTACTTAATATTGCAGGCTGGCAGCCTGCTCAGGAAACGCCTTGGTTAGCGCGGCAGCGACATATCGATGCACTGAATGCAGCTTCCAATCATCTTTGTATTGCAAGTACACATGCTATGCAAAATGATCGTGTTTTAGATTTATTTGCTGAAGAACTTCGACTTGCACACGAACAGCTGGGATCAATTACAGGTCAAATGACACCTGATGAGCTCTTAGGTGAAATATTTTCACGATTTTGTATTGGTAAATAAGCTTTTTCGTTTTTAAATTAATCTAAGTTCAACAAACAAATGTAAGGAATAACTTAGCTCGGTTTGTTGTATTTTTGAGCGAACTCAAAATTGTTACAAATTTTTTAAAACTTTTCGTCCTGTGGATAACAAGGGCATAGACGTTGTGTACAAGTTGTGCATGAAGTCTCAATAACATGACTGAAAGATGAACATCTAAAAACTTATGCAACTTGATGCACAATACCGAACAGAGCTTAAACACATCAAAATATGATTTCAACTCATTGATTAATTTAAGAATTTGTCAGTTATCCCTGTTATCCACAGACTGTCTTATCTATAAGTTTTTATATATAAAGAAAAAGATATACAGCATAAACTTCTCGTCTTGCATTCTTTGCAAATAAGAAATTCTTAACACACATTCACAATTTTTTTATGTTTTAATCAAATTCTCATCAACCGTTCTAACGCATCATCAAGTGTTGAGTCTTTTTTAGCGAAGCAAAATCTAATGACTTTGTGATTGGCGTTTACTGCTGTTGGGTCTGCATAAAACGCAGATACAGGGATAACAACAACGCCATGATGTTGAGCAAGCCATATAGAAAAATTTGATTCAGATTGATTTGAAATCTGGCTATAGTCCGCCAGCAAAAAAAATGTTCCAGAAGTTTCAAGTGGTTTAAATCGTGTTTGTAATAATCCTTTTTTTAAACGGTCTCGTTTATCTTCATAGAATTTAGATAATTCAAGGTAAGTTTTGGGATCCTTTGTATATTTAGCTAAAGCGTATTGGAATGGTGAAGGAACTGTAAAGACAACAAATTGATGGACCTTACGTAATTCCACGGTCATATCTTTAGGTGCACAGCAATATCCTACTTTCCATCCTGTCGTGTGCGTTGTTTTACCAAATGACGAAATTACAAAACTGCGATTTGCTAAAAGTGGTCTTGAAGCTAGGCTTTTATGTTCAATTCCATCAAATATGATGTGTTCATAAACCTCATCCGACAAAATAAGAATGTCATGTGAAGAAACTATTTTTTCGAGTGCATCCAAATCTTCATCTGTAAATGTAGAACCAGTAGGATTGTGCGGCGAATTCACTATTAGCATCCTAGTTTTATTCGTAATGATTGCTGCTACTTGGTTCCAATCCACTTTAAAAAATGGCTGTTCAAGAGAAGGAGCAATCATCTGAACACGGAGAGGAATGCCACCTGCTAATCTGATTGCTGGCACATAGCAGTCATAGCACGGCTCTATAACAATAACTTCATCTCCAGTCTGAACGGTTGCCAGAACTGCTGACATGATTGCTTCAGTAGCACCACTAGTTATTGTTATTTCGGTATCAGGATCATAATCATGTCCGTACAAGGACTGTACCTTTGAACCAATTACATGCCGAAGTTCAGCAATACCAGTCATATATGGGTATTGGTTATATCCCTCCAGCATTGCTTGGTTAACTAAGTTAAGTAAGTCAGGACTAGCATTAAAGTCTGGAAAACCTTGACCTAAATTTATCGCCTTGTAATCGACCGCCATTTTGCTCATTGTCGTGAAAATCGTACTTCCAATTTCTGGTAATTTTGATTTGAGTTGCATGATCTTATCTAAGGTCTTTTAATGTGTTGTCACTTGATAATAATATTTTTTATTCGGTAATAGGCTTGTGAAACTTTTCTGGAAATTATTGTTCGGTTTATTTGCTTCTATTGTTGGTGCATTAATAGCTGAAAAACTTAGCATACCTCTTCCCTGGACGTTAGGTCCTCTTCTTGTCATAGCATTATTACGCTTAAACTCTATTCCTGTTAGCTCATCTAAATTGCTACGCAATATGGGTCAATGGGCTATTGGTATGACCCTCGGTCTTTATTTCACACCAAAAGTTGTTGGTGTGATATCTAGTTATTGGGTTGCAATGATCGCTGGGTTGTTATTTGCTTTGTTCTTAGGTTTTTATGGAACGTTTATTCTGAGTCGTTTTGGACGAGTCGATCTTAAAACTGCATGGTTTTCTTCAGCAATCGGTGGTGCTAATGAAATGGCAGTTCTTGCTGAGCGCTTCGGTGTCCGAGCCGATTTAGTTGCAAGTGCTCACACTATAAGACTTGTATTGGTTGTTCTTGCGGTTCCCTTTGCATGTGATTTATTTAATGTTATTGGTTTTGAAAATACTCTTTTAGAACAGCGTTCTTTTGATTTTTTTGGGTTTATACAAATTTGCTTTGTTGCAGCCCTAGGAGGTGTTATTGCTCATTATTTAGGTATTTCTAATGCATGGATTTTGGGCCCTATGTTTGTTGTAATGGGTTTTACTATCGCTGAAGTTCAATTCTCATCTATCCCTTCTGATTTAACAAAGGCGGCACAACTGTTTATCGGTTGGTCTTTAGGTGATAAGTTTCGGCCAGGATTTTTTAATAAATCTCCGACGTTTTTGTTTTACGTTATTGTTTTTAGCTTGTCTTCTATGGTCTTTTCTTTCGGTTATGCAGGCTTATTGATGTTTTTGACTGACCTACCCTTAAGTACGCTTGCTGTTAGTGTCGCTCCTGGTGGAATTGCCGAAATGGCTATTACAGCGAAGGTATTACACCTTGGTGTTCCTTTTGTTGCTGCTTTTCAAGTTTCAAGAATGGTTGGCGTTGTTCTATTGACGGGGCCTATTTATTCTTATCTATTGTGTAGATTTTGGAAAGAGCCAACTAAGGTTACCAATGATATTTGACTAACGAGTAACCTTTTTTGTTATTAACATGTTATTCCTTACTTATTAGTAACCTTATCAACAGGCTTATGCACAGCCTGTTCCACGGACTTAACTCTTACAATATTTACTCTTAAAGACTTCGCTTTTGACCTTGTTTCACGTGAAACATCAAGATGACTAAGCCACTTCATTCTTCCAGTACGTGCTCAAATATGAGTATCTGATTGATTTAGTATGTAAATAGCTAAATGGAAAAGATAGTTGCTCCGAAAACTTATAATTGGTGATCTGATCACTGCTTATAAAACCAAAAATTAAACTAACAGAAAAAATCTCAGTGTTTCACGTGAAACATAGCAAAGCTTATAATGAGCGAACACTTATATTGTGCATAAATTATGAATTTTCCTAAGATATTTGACGTTATTGTTGTAGGAGGTGGGCATGCTGGAACGGAGGCTGCTTTAGCTTCCGCTCGCA
>DITM01000096.1 GCA_002422845.1 Candidatus Paracaedibacteraceae bacterium UBA6184 | reverse complement strand
GGGTGTGGTTGCTTGGACGCTTACATTGATATCTGGATAAAGATAGTTTTCTCTTTGATGTGTCTCCATCTCACGTATAGTGTTTTCATTAAATAGTGTTTTTCCCCTTTCATATATGTTCATATTATACCTTGGGTGTGAATAATGATTTCCTAACGGAGGAATAAATAATTCCGCAATTTCATTATTCGACCGTACGAGATCCTCATGAGATAAATTAAATTCAGGAAATTGAACAATGTCTTCTTTTGCATAAATTCTTTTTTCTAATCCAGCTTCAGAATAAAAGCGGCGAGCTTCAGATAATCCAAAAACAGGAACAGCTTGCACAGCCATTGAAAGCGTTGGACTTATAAACCGGTGCATGCCATATCGTGCAGCAGCATCTACATGTATGGTGCTTATAAGAAATGTTAAACCAAATAGCGTTATTGATAGTTTCTTAGCGTTTATCATCTCAGTTTCCTTTGAGAGCATTCTTTTAGTTGCAGTATAATACCTTTTTACCAATACACAAAATTTATTGCTGTATTTTTCTTAGTTTCAGTGTATGTTGCCTGAATTTTCTGACCTTCTTCGCTTTTAAAGATTCCAGCCACAGTTTTTTAAAGTTGGTTGCATAGAGGTTTGCAAGCTGCGGTTGGTCTTTAATGATGATGGCATTTTAGCTACGCTGACCTTCGGTTCAGCATTATTTTTTTCAGCTGATCTTGTGTAGTTAAAACTGCCACACTCAACATGTTTTTCATCAAAAATCATATATTTATTGTGTTGAATTTTGTAGTGTCTGTTAAAGCGCACAGGTATACCTGATCTTTTAAGAAGTGTTGCGATCGATCCAATAGCTGTTCGTTGTGATTGATCGAGGACAACTTTAACACTGACACCACGTTTTTTTGCATCAATTAATTTTGCTGCTATCGGTACTGATGTAAAAGAATACGCCGCTACATAAATAGAAATTTTTGCTTTATCTATTTCATTGATAATCATTTGTGTTACACCATCATCCGGTGAAAAAGCCACGGCAACAGATGTGTTTGATAAATTCAGATTTTTTTGTTCTGCGAAGACGTCTGAAAACGGCATTACGAGACTTAACAAAAGTATGGCTACTTGCCGAAGTGCTTTCATCCATTTTCCTTTTCGTAGGCGCGCATTTTGAGTATGCGGATACCTTTTTGTTTAAAGTCACTTTCTTGATTTGGCGAGAGAACTGGTGGCATGGTTTCTGTGAGGTGTTGAAGAAGGCCGAGTAACGTTGCTGCTTTATCTTGATTTATTTGATCTGATTCTAGATCTTCGCCTAAGTTAATATTGGTTAGTTCAAGAAGGTTTGTTATGTTTAAAAGTCCACCTAATTGTATCAGCGTTCTGGTACGTGCTTTTCTGTTTGTATTGACGGCATCCGCTATACGTTTTTCAAGACGTTTACGTTCGTTTTTTAAACGCTCTATTTTTTGATTGATAGATATGACATTGGTCATCATTTATACCTTAAAAACTTTTTATTTTTGTATACCATTTTATGGGCGATAAATAGTCATCTGTTTTTATAATTGTATGCCATACTGATAATAGGCTCAATCATATCCGTTTTTAAAAAATTACAAGACCATCTTCTTCTTAGGTGTGTCTTTCTGTTTGTTCTTTGTAGCACTTCGTGACACATTCTGTTTCCAAACATCGGCGTACTGACTATCTTTTTTATTCAGTTCATCGCACACAAAATGAATTCCCTGGAGCAGGAGTTTAAAGTCGTGATTAAAGGCATCTTGTTTGTAAAGTGTTTCTGTAATTTGATTGCCTAAAGATTGAACCAGTTTCATGCGTTCATTTTTAAGGTCCTCAATTTTTGAATCAATAGAATTCAGTTTTGTAACTGTTTTATTTTTTGACATTTATTCTTCCTCTTTCTTATTTGAGGTTGCAAATTTCATAAATCTATTTCATCACAAGCAAGCTAAGAAGACAAGCCCTTCCGAATAAACGGATTTGATCCATCATGAATGGTTAAAAAATATATAAAAAGTGCGAATGGAATGAGCACCGCTGTCAATTGGAAATATTTTCAATTGTTCAATTGCGCACTTATGCGCTCTTGCGCTACGAAGCTAAAGCTTGTAGAATATACCTATGAAATAGGTGTATATATTGGTATTTTTTAACCTCCTATATAGCCCATGTTTCAAGAGTTTTGTAAGTAACTAAGTGGCGTTTAAATGGCTATTTTTCACATGAATTGCGGAATGGTAAGTAGGAGTTCTGGCAGATCTTCTGTGCAATCTGCTGCTTATATTACGGGTGAAAAGCTATCAGAATCGCGTCGTGGTATTGTTGCTAATTATCAAAATCGTGTTGATAATGTGGCAGCGTTTAATACCCTTATTCCAGACCATGGAGAACGGTCTTTTGCTGATTTATCGGTGTGGGATAAATTGGAGGAATATGAAGATAAATACGCTATTAAGCGTTTCCCAAATGATCTTAATGCACGCGAAAAATTTAAAGATAATGCCCAAACAGCCATGACTGTTGTGTGTGCCCTACCCCGTGAATTGTCCTTATCTGTCTCAACTGAAATGGTTGAGGACTTTGCCAAAGAGCGCTTTGTCTCACGGGATCTAATTGTTACTTATGCCATTCATAAAAACGAAGGAAACCCTCATGTCCACTATCAAATATCACGTCGTCGTTTAGAGGAAGATAACACGTTTTCTTGGGCAAAAGACCGCGATATTTGTTTAAAAAGTTCTCTGTTAGAGACAAGAAAACTCTGGGCAGATACGGTTAATTCTTATTTAGAACGGGAAGGATTTGACCTTAAAATATCAGAGAAAAGTTTTCTAGATTTAGGTATAAAGTTAGAACCTGAAAAGCACCGTGGGTGGGTATCTGATAAGCTGGCAGACATGGGTATTGATTCCAGAATTGTGTCTGAAAATCGTGATACTTTTAACAGAAATCGTGGGCGTATAATTGAAAATCCGGAGATTATTCTGGAAGAACTTACAGTAAAAAATGCCACCTTTACACAAAATAGTTTACTTAAACTGATCCAAAAACGTGTTGGTGATGATGATAAAGTCATTGCTGCTGTCTTTGAAAAAACCCTCTTAAACAGTATTTTTGTTGGCCATAATAAGCATTCTCAAACCCTTTATACAAGTAATGGCTATAAAGCATTAGAAGACAAAACCTATGCCTCTTTAAACCAGATGCGACGCACTCAGGTCGAACAATCTGACTATGGTTTATCTGTAGCTTTAGATACCCATTTAAGTTCTGAAAAGCCTGATTTTACGTTCTCCGATAATCAACAAGCGGCGATGAAAGGTCTTTTAAAACCGCATCAATTAAGTACCCTTATTGGCCGTGCAGGATCTGGTAAAACCAGTATTTTAAAACCTGTTTGTGCAGCGTATCAGGCGCAAAATCATACGGTTATTGGTGGGTCTTTAGCAGCCCTTGCAGCAGCACAGCTTGGAAAAGAAACTGGGATTAAATCGAGAACATTACACGCTTGGCTCTATATTTGGCGAGAATACGCGCGCGCTGAACAATCCTTTTTATCTTTTAATTCTGTGATGGAACACGGCCTATTCAAACAGCTTGGTTGGTATCAAACCCTACAGCGTTTGGCGCCCTATCAACTTTCCAAAAAGCATGTTTTTGTGCTGGATGAAGCAGGCATGGTTGGAACAGAGCAGTGGTCTGAAATGCTGCATTTTGTTCAAAAGGCTGGTGCCAAACTTATTGCTGTAGGTGATGATCATCAATTTAAAGCCATTGATGCGGGTGATCTGTTTCGGCGTGTGTGTCATGATACAAAAGAAAATGATGCCTGTGATACGTTGGATGCTATTATTCGTCAAAAAACACCGTGGATGCGGGAGGCTTCATCACACTTTGCAGAACTTAATGTGTATGACGGCCTTGCGCTATACGAGAATAACGGACATGTTCATAACCTGCACAAAGACGGTTTTTACGAAAAAATTGCAACTGACTATATAGAGCGCATTCGTACCCATAAAACCGGTATGGTGCTGGCGTATACAAATAATGAGACCAATTTATTAAATGATGCAATCCGTGCACAGCTTAAAGTGGCTGGCCTTTTACCTACTGAAGATCGTATTACCATTAACGGCCGCTCCTTTGCGATCGGTGATAAAGTTGTCTTTCTCAAAAATGATAAATCGGCGGTCACAACGTATGATCAGCACGGCGAACGCATCAAAGGTGAAGGCGTCTTAAACGGTGCAGTTAAGTTATTACGATTGATAGACGATCAAGGCCACCTTCACTTTGTGAGTACATCAGGTAAAACGATAGTGGTCAACCCCAAGACTTACGATTATTTGAATCATGCCTACGCTTTAACAACCCATAAGGCGCAAGGGCAGACACTTGATTTTGCGCTTGTTGCAGCCAGTAAATATATGGACGCAAAGGGTCTTTATGTGGCGATGACCCGTCATCGAGAAGACGTTCAGCTGTATTATAAACAAGATGACTTTAAAACCTTTAAGGCGCTCACACACCATATGGCAACCTATGACCACAAGGATTTGGTATCTGATTATACGATTGAAGCGCAGCATCAGGCACCCCATGCCCGCGTGCAGCAGTATCAATCTTTGGTGCAAGACGCTGTTTGTGTCCTCAAAGACCGGGGCGATCATGATCAGCCAAACTGGGGCCTCTACAACAAAATAAGGCATGAACAACAAACCGTAGCGGGTGAGATTTTAGCTGATTTTCAGTCCCACCAACTCTATGTACAGCAGGCCGGTCTGACAAAAGATATGCTTGAGATTAAAAGTGGTAAACGGGACCGTCCTTTAAGCCTGTCTGAACAACATGCTGAAAAGACGGTTGAATTGTATAAAACCTATACGCATCTGATGGATAGCGGTTACGGCACCTATATCATCAGCTCTGAGCGGTGGTATTTAGGCAAAGAAATTCTCAAAAACTATGCCATCCACCGCGAGTTTATGAATAAGCATAGAGTTCATAAAAAGCATGTTGAAAGCCTATACGTGTCCTTTCAGTTAAAAGAAATCGTTCCAGAGCACCAAAAATTGGTTGAAAAGCCCTTTGATTATCAAATACATATTCACACCGTTAAAGAAAATTTGAATGATCATATTGGTGACTTAGCTATCGAATTCCTTGGAAAGCCAGAGCGTCATCTGACCAAAGAATGGCGTTACGGCAAGAAAGGTGCTATCTGCATTCATGTAGCGGGGTCGAAAAAAGGGCTTTACGCCAACTTTGAAACTGGCGAACACGGCGGTGCGTTAAAGCTTATTCAAGATAATCTGGGTTTAGAGCATAAAGATGCCTTTAAGTGGGGATCAGATTGGCTGAAAGACCGCGGTCATGACATTGGTCTTGATCAACACCAAAACAATACTGCCTTAACAAAGGCCGTAAAACCAGCACTCTTAAAGGAAGAAAAAGAACGAACCACAGAGGCGCCATCCTATAAAGCCCTTCCAGAAGATACGCCGTTTCCTGATGTTGAAAATCATCCAAGTTTACGGTATATGCTAAAAGGCAGGCACATAACCGGCACCTATACTTACCGTGATCAGGCTCATCAAATCATCGGCCACGTGGTGCGCTTAGAGGATAAAGAAGGCAATAAAATAACGCCAACACTCACCTATCAAAAATCGTCAGAATCCAGTGACGCAAAGACCATACAAGAGGAATGGAAGTGGAAAGGCTTTGGGGATAATCGCCCTCTGTACGGTTTAGAAAAGCTAAACCAGCATGCTCAAAGCAAAGAAGACCATGTAGATAAACCCATCCTTCTGGTTGAGGGTGAAAAAACAGCTGATAAAGCACAAGATTTGTTTCCGGATCATCATGTTCTCACCTGGAGTGGCGGCTCTGGCGCTATTAAAAAATCAGACTGGAGCATCCTTAAAGACAAAGACATCACCATCTGGCCTGACCATGATAAAGCCGGCATCAATGCAGCAAATAAAATTGCCAGCATCTTAAAAGATAACCATCAAACCACACCAAAAATCGTTGACCTTGATCCGTCCTTACCAGAAAAATGGGACCTTGCTGATCATATTCCAAAGCACCTTGATATTCATAAAGAGATTTCGGATGCTAGAGAATATGGCCAAGATGTTATTCGCTATGAAGTGAGTTATAACAATATCCGTAAAATGGCAACAGGTCTTGGCTATGAAACAACTTCAAATGAACCTAGGGCTCAAACAAAGCTGATCAATACGCTCTTTAATGTGAATATGAAATTAAACCCACAGAGTACACCAAGTGACAACCTCCTTCAAGCGGTTGATATAGGATTCTGTATGCACGAATGCCACAACATTAAAGATTATAACTTTGATGATGCGTATAAAGCTGCATACAGGGCGCGTGCGCAATCAAAAGAAAATGCGCGTGACATGATGAAAGATCTTTATAAAAATTACGATACACCAGAAGCCCAAAAAGAATTAGAGCCCTTTTTTAAAGAGCAACCTATAAAAGAACACATGGAAAGTGTCTTTAAAGAAATGGATACGTATAAGAAACATTTTGATAAAGCTATTGTTAAAAAAGTAAAATCCCAAACAGAAAAACTACTAGAAAAACAAAAGGAAGAGATATTATTTGATAAAAAAGCTATAAAAGAAGCTGCCAAAACATTAAATATGTCTATGAATGAAGGCTATGAGCATCTTGATGTGACGCTTATCAATACATTATTTCGTTCCTATGCCACCATGCATCCACACTTGAATCACCATGAATGTTTAGAATATGCAACAGGCGTCGGGCTTTTCATGAACCAACACCACATTCAAAACGGTCATATATCTTTTGATGAAAAAGATTTAACAGCGTCTTATAAAATTGGTCTTTATGCCCACACAAGAAATCACGACCTTGGGGAACACGGTGCGTTTAATATGGCAATGAAGCTCCATAATGCCGGTGAGTTAGATGCGCATCTAAATGGGCATTTTGGTCACGTTGATCCAATCACACGCGAATCACACAACAGCGATCATAATATTGATACCCATCTTCAGCATATTCAAGATCACTTCAAACAGAATGAACACCATATGCAGCAACAAATTCAAACACACCAGAAAGAAATTGATCAGCATCAACACCAAATAGATATGCACCTTAGTCGTGGTATGGGCGGCATTGAAATGTAAAGCAGCCCCATTCTACGATACATGTAAAACATGCCACCAAATTGATCAGTTTTTATCTCTAGAGTTTTTTATAGACGTCTTTTCTGTGTTTGATTGCCACAATAATAACGGTACTGTCAGTTGGTTCAATGCGGTAAACAATTCTGTAATCACTGATGCGAAGGCGCCTGTGACCCTTTAAGCTATATTGAAGAGGTTTACCAAAACCAACAGGGTCCGTCATTAAACGTTCTTCAATACCGCGCTTGATTGCGGGTTTAACAGAAGCTGAAATAGCTGGAATATCGCGTTTAACAACCTGGTCCTGATAAACAACCTTATACTTTACTTCCATACGTCATCGTGAGATACGGTATGAACAGTTCCTTTATCGCGCCTTTCTGCAAGACCTGATAACAAATAATCTTCACGTCTTTCTAAGGCTTCTAACGTGAGTTCTTTCACAAGGCCAGAAACTGATTTGTGATCAGCTTTTGCCATAGATCCTAACATGCCAAGCGTCTGCTCTTCAAATGTAACATTCACACGTGGATTTTTAGTCACCATAATACTTAACCTTTAAAATAAGCTTCATACTTAATATGTATCACTTTTACATCACCTTGTCAAGTGAATAATTATTCAATAGCCATGTCGTCCACTGTTTTATCTTTTTTGCGTTGTACTAATACCATATTATTTTGTGGTTCTTCCTTCTCATCACCTGCTTCTTTCTGTTCATCCTCTTGTACTGGTTTTTTTATAGGAACGACATTGTTTTGTGCTTCTTTATCAGTTTCTGTTTGCCGTTTTTGTTGTTGTTCAAAACGAATCTTCTCGTCTATATCTTCTTCTTCTATAAAGGCATGGGAAATACTTGGGTTGCTGAAATAAGTGAAGTCTCCTTTAATGCAGGTGTTTTGGCCGGCGATGCGGCTGTAAAAATGGAGGGGTTTTAACTCCATAAGGTCAGAGGCACGGATGATGGATTCGGTTTTTTTGTGGTGAGTTAAACTGACGCCGTCCCTTATTTCATTGGCACCAAAGGATACATTTTCATGGGACTCTAAGATTTGCCGCTCACCAAAAAAGCGGCTGAGCATCAAGGCATTATCAAAGTCAACTGCCTGAAATAAGAATTTATTTACCATCAGTTCACTTAAAGACTTGGTGCCCCTTGTGCCATAAATTTCTTGAATTTGTGCCATGTTCTGAAAGCCTAAAACCATGCAGGCGCCGTATTTTCTACCCTCTGCCAAGGCCATATCAAGGCATGGTAATTTATTTAAAGACGAGAGTTCATCAACTATAAACCAAATACGACGGTTCGGATCAGGCCTTAAATCCATCACAGATTTAACGCCAATATTAAACCAAACAGACCAAAGGGGGCGAAGTGCAGCACGCTGTTTTGGAAGACCCGATAAAAACAAAAAGCTAGAACGCTGCTCATGCTTTATCCAATCATCCACAGAAAAGCCTGTTTTGTTATTTTTTAGTGAATAGAGAGATTCTAACTGCGTTGTCAGCGTTGCCCGAATGGAGAGAACCGTTCGTTCATTTTCCTTTGCAAATAGAGATTCTACAGCTGTTCCCTTAAAGATTGCTTGCGTTTCTCGCAACGGCTTTGTGAGGAGTATATCCAGCCCCTCCCCCAAATCACGCGAATTATGTTTAATATATTTCAACATGGCCGTCACCGCTTGTCGTGACGTATTCGCCCAAAACACATCGTTGTGTTGCTTCTCAATTAAGGATTCAGCCAAATCATTAAACTCATAATCGTGATTCAAAGGCTCTGACCAGAGGCACCAATCTTTTGTTCTCGCGTCATAGGGGTTTAGAATTGTATCACGGCCTTCTTGATAAAACTTTTCAACAAAGCCACCCGTTGTATCAACGATAACAGCCTTGTCTCCCCGCTCTTCAATCGCTTTTAAAAGATGATTGATCATGTTTGATTTACCAGACCCTGTTGTCCCCGATATCATAAAATGCTTCACCTCAGCTTCAAATGGTATGGGCATTTTATCCACTGTTAAATTGGTTGGTACTTTCTGTTTTTTAAGCGTTTCCTTAAAATTCTTAATATCTGAAACCTTAATACCGCTCAGCTGTTTGGTGTTTTTTAAAGTTTTACCTTTACGCATAAAATAATAAATCGAAACAAAAACTGTCAGTAACATAGATATTACGCCATAAATAGCACCTTGAATCAGCGTATAATTCAAATAAGCAATGAGTTTTTGTGGGTATCCGGCACTTAAAAAATATTCAGGTGTACACTTAACAATCGTTTTGTAATCAATATCGACAATATACGTAAAACCCTTCAGATGAATAAATACAAGCTTCATTAAATTCATACATTCAGCCATCCCCCAAAAAGGATACATCAAGATATTCATCCAGTAATTTGTGTAAAAATAATAGGAAACGAAGGTAACCAACCCCACAAACAGACTGATTTTAAACGTGCTGACCGTTACTTGCTTTAACATGCGCATTTTATGAATTTGCGTCTGTCCGCCTTGCGTAAAAGCAAAGGTTTGTGTTGTGTCGGTCATATTATTTTCCTTTATTTTAAGTCTTTTTCATCCTCAGGCAAGGTATCAAGTAAATGCTGAAACTGTTCTTGACTCGGAATGAGTTTCTGATATTCATCAGGCAAACCAGACGTATAGCTGGCTACACCCATGGGCTG
>DITM01000036.1 GCA_002422845.1 Candidatus Paracaedibacteraceae bacterium UBA6184 | reverse complement strand
GACAACTATGTTGACAAACGTCGTGTGCCTGGGATTACACAAGTTGAAGCCAAAACAACAGAAGAAGGGCGGGTGTTACTCAAGTTTCAAGACGGTGCATTTGAAGACCCCTTTTTGGCAAGATATGTGTCAGATGGAACCATTAAAATGTTGGCGTATTTAACGCTACTTTACGACCCCAATCCTCACCCCTTGCTGTGCGTGGAAGAGCCAGAAAATCAGCTTTATCACAGATTACTAGCAGAATTGGCCGAAGAATTTAGAGCGTATTCTGAACGTGGTGGACAGGTTTTTGTTTCAACACATTCCCCTGATTTCTTGAATGCGACGAAATTAGAAGAGGTTTTTTGGTTAGTAAAAGAAAACGGCTATACAACCATAAAACGCGCCTCGAATGATGCGCAGATTAAAGCCTATATGGATGATGGCGACCAGATGGGCTATTTGTGGAAACAAGGATTTTTCGATGGGGTTGACCCTGAATGACGTGTTTAGTCTTTTTGCTTGAAGAACTTTCAGCACAAGAAATGTTAAAAGGTGTATTACCTAAGGTGTTGCCTGAGAATATCAGTGTTAGATATATCGTTTTTGAAGGCAAGCAGGATTTAGAAAAACAATTGGAACGCCGCTTAAAAGGCTGGCAACAACCCAATTCAGTTTTTTTAGTGATGCGTGATAAAGACGGTGGGGATTGTCTAGTAATTAAACAGCGTTTGGCTGAAAAGGTTTGTGCCAGTGGCAAACAAGCGGTAACACTGATTCGGATTGCTTGCACTGAATTGGAAAGTTTTTATTTGGGCGATCTCAATGCTGTTGGGCAAGGACTTGACATCGGTAATCTGGCAAAAAAACAACAGGACAGAAAATACCGCACTCCCGATACTCTATCGAATGCGGCTCAGGAATTATCTAAACTGACACAAAAAAAATATCAGAAAGTTGCAGGTTCCCGAGCGATTGCCCCTTTTCTAAAAATAGATGGTTCCAATAAATCCCACAGCTTTAATGTGCTTCTGGTTGGAATCAGAAAATTAATGAGTGTAACGGTATGAAACTCAAATTTAAAAAACAGGCCTACCAAACCAACGCCGTCGAAGCCGTCGCTGATTGCTTTACCGGACAGCCGCAAAGCAGCGGCATTCAATACCGTGTCGATCCTGGCTTGACTCAAAAGGGCAAATCGCAACGAGTCATGGAAGATGCCGGATTCAGAAATAATGATGTGATGCTTACCACTGCTCAGGTATTTAACAACATCCATAGCGTCCAGCATAGCCAAAACCTGCCGCTCTCTACGGCCTTGGTTAATGACAAAAAAACCGGTTGCTCTATCAACTTGGATATTGAGATGGAGACCGGCACCGGCAAAACGTATTGCTACATTAAAACCGCGTTTGAACTGAACAAGCGCTATGGTTGGAGCAAGTTTATTATCGTGGTGCCCAGTATTGCGATCCGTGAAGGCGTGTATAAATCCCTGGAAATCACTGCGGCACATTTTTTGGAAGACTACGGCAAGAAAGCGCGGTTTTTCATTTACAACTCGAAGCAATTGCATAATCTGGAAAGCTTTTCTTCCGATGCCAATATCAACATCATGGTCATCAATGTGCAGGCGTTTAATGCCCGTGGCAAGGATAACCGCCGCATTTATGAAGAGCTGGATGATTTTCAGTCTCGGAAACCGATTGATGTGATTAAAGCCAACCGTCCGATTTTGATTTTGGATGAACCGCAAAAAATGGAAGGGGCAAAAACACTGGATTCATTCAGTGAATTTAACCCGTTGATGATTTTACGCTATTCCGCTACCCACAAAACCGAACACAATAAAATCCATCGACTCGATGCGCTGGATGCCTATAACCAAAAGCTGGTGAAAAAAATAGCGGTGCGCGGTATTTCAGTTAAGGGTCTTACAGGCACCAATCCTTATCTGTATCTGGGCAGTGTTGAAATATCCACCAGTAAGCCGCCGGTCGTTCGCGTTGAACTGGAAATCAAACAAAGTTCCGGCATTAAACGGGTACTGCGCAAATTGAACAAGGGCGACAATCTGTTTGATCTGTCCGGCGGACTGGATCAATACAAAGGCTTTGTAGTGTCGGATATTAACGCCAACACCAATACACTGAGTTTTACCAATGGTGTCGAGCTAATGACCGGCGAGGCCACCGGCGATGTCAACGAAGAGGCTTTGCGCCGCATTCAAATCCGTGAGGCCATTAAAGCCCATTTTGATAAAGAACAGGTGTTGTTTCATCAAGGCATTAAAGTGTTGTCCTTGTTCTTTATAGACACCGTGGCTAAATACCGATGCTACGACGAAAACGGCGAATCTTCCGGCGAATATGCCCAGATGTTTGAACAGGAATACCGCAGTCACTTAAATGAAATCCTAACGCTCGACGACAACCCTTACAATGCTTATCTACGCGAAATTGAGGCTTCAAAGACCCATCAGGGCTATTTTTCGATTGATAAAAAATCCAAGCGTCTGGTTGATCCGGAAACCGGAAAAAAGTCTACCGAAACCGATGATGTGGATGCCTACGATCTGATTTTAAAAGATAAGGAACGCTTATTATCGCTGAATGAACCGGTACGTTTTATTTTCTCGCATTCGGCTTTACGGGAAGGCTGGGATAATCCCAATGTTTTTGTTATCTGCGCGCTTAAACACAGTGACAATACCATTTCACGCCGCCAGGAAGTCGGTCGCGGTATGCGGCTTTCGGTGAACCAACACGGTGACCGTATGGATAACCCGGCCACGGTGCATGATGTCAATGTGCTGACGGTGGTGACCAGCGAGAGCTATACCGATTTTGTCACTGGGTTGCAAAAGGATATGAGTGAATCGTTGTCTGAGCGTCCACGCATTGCCGATGAAAAATACTTTACCGGAAAGGTGCTGAAAACGCCGACTGGCGATATTGAGGTCACACCGCAACTTGCCAAACAAATTTATAAATATTTGCTGAAAAACGATTACACCGATGCTGACGATAAAATCACCCCTGCTTATCACGATGCTAAGCAAGCAGGATTACTTGCCGAATTACCGCCGGAATTGGCCGTTCATGCTGAACAAGTTATTCAGCTGATTGATAGCGTGTTCAGCGAAGCCCAAATGCCGGTTATTGATAATGGCCGCAATACCAAAACTAACTCACTTAATGCTAATTTTGAAAGACAAGAATTTAAGGCGCTTTGGGGGCGTATCAATAAAAAGGCTGCTTATGCTGTCGATTTTGCAACAGCTGAATTGGTAAAAAAATGTGTGGCTGAACTGGATAAGGAATTGCGCGTAAGTGCCTTGCAATACACCATCAAACACGGTGAACAAATCGACGAGACCACCTACGATGCCGTCAAACAAGGCGAATCATTTAAGGTCATAGAGACCCTCACAGAATCCAATAATGCCTCTGTCCATTCTGCCGTTAAATACGACCTGATTGGCAAACTGGCAGAAAATACCCAGCTTACCCGCCAAACGATTGCTGGTATTCTGAAGGGGATCAACAATGCCGTATTCGACCAATTTAAAGTCAATCCAGAAGACTTTATTGCCAAAGCCTCACGCTTAATCAATGAGCAAAAAGCCACCGTCATTGTTGAACATTTAGCCTATGACACCATCGCTGAAACCCATAGCCTTGATATATTTACCCAAGAAAAACCGACAGTGGATTTAAGTAAAACAGGGGCTAAGCTGAACCGGCACATTTATGATTATGTGTTTACCGATTCTAAAATTGAGCGTGACTTTGTCAAAGAGCTGGACACCAGTGCTGAGGTAGTGGTGTATGCCAAGCTGCCAAGGGGTTTTTATATCCCAACGCCCGTGGGTAATTACAACCCGGATTGGGCTATTTCATTTAAAGAAGGCTCGGTAAAGCACATCTATTTTATCGCCGAAACCAAAGGCTCAATGTCGTCGATGGAGTTAAGGGAAATTGAAAAATGTAAAATCAACTGTGCGCGGAAGTTTTTTGCCAAAATAACGTCTGAGCAGGTTAAGTATGATGTAGTCGATAGCTATGGGAAGTTGATGGAGTTGGTGAAGTAGCTGAAGTTTTTTTGAATAAATGGGATATGGATTAAAATCAATATTAGACATAATAATTAATATACTATTGAAAATAATTTTTTTAATCCACATAACATCTATTTATATTTAACTTAATGACTTTTTATGGCAAAAAATACAGGTAATGGTAGTCGGATTGGGTCGGTAAATAACAGAACACAATTTTTAAATAAACAAATATGCAAAGCGTGATACTGATACTGGACTATTTATAGATCAAAAATCAGATGGTGAACCATTCAAAGGTATTGCCAAGGAAATTGACGGAAGACGTGATAAATGATATGTTATGTAACTACATAATTTTACACACTTGCGTAATATTGTTTCTACTAAATTAAATGGAGAAATAAATGAATATAAGAAATTTACCTAATGACATATTTGAAATATTAAGAATAGTAATACAACCAGGATTGAATCGTGCGAGCGATGATGATTTTAAAGGATTTCAAAGAATAGAATCAGAAGAATCAACTAAATATGAACCGCATTTAGCTGAAGAAATTAAAGAAATATGTAGATATGCTAAAGAATATCAAGTATTAAAATTACGAAAAAATCACAATCCTGCCCCTGATAAACAAGAGCTAGAAGAAATTCAAGACAAAATAAACGCTATAAATGAATGGTTAGCTTTAGGTAGTAATGAAATTAAAAACAGTATAAAAATACGAATGCTTTAATAAGAGAAACATTGACATCGCATAAGACCGATGTATTGCACGAATGACTTTAGTCTACATTAGACAAAAGGATACATGTTTATTGTTGATAACCAATATTGGGGGCGTCGCAATGTTTAAAAACTTACCCTTTGTGCAACGGACTACAAAAATAAGTTTATGTAAAATTTCATACTACACCGATCTGCATAACGACTTACTAGCTTTTATCAGAGACACAAAATATGACCGATGAAATTATAGAATCAGCCAAAGCCATTCAATCAGTTGCAACAGCAACAAATAACGCAGTAGACAAGGTGGCAGAGTTTTTCCACTTTATCGGAAAAGTTTTTGGATCATCCATAGAAGACATTGGAGTAATCTCTAAGCAGTACACCGAATACTGGAAAATAAATAACGCTTTAAAGTTAAAAGACAAGCTTGATAAAATTCTCAACGACCGAGGCAATCCTATTCTAAAGGAGTTACCCCTTCGAATCGGTCTTCCCCTATTAGATGGAGCATTGAACGAAGATAACGACACGCTACAAAATTTATGGGCAAATCTTCTCGCGTCAGTGATGACGGAAGAATCCATAACTACAGTAACACGAGCCTATGTAGAAACACTGAAACAGCTTGATGTCATTGACGCTACGCTACTAAATGCCTTATTCCCAATGCACCTTTTAGCAATAACAAAAAAAGGTCCCTATACATATATCAATTCATCAGAAAACCAAAGTATCGTAGAAGTAAGCATTGCAGTAAATAATTTAGAGAGACTGGGCATTATCAAGGTTTACAAATCGCACAACGAATGTGCTGACGAACATATCATTGCGTTGATATATCCTAGCAGCACTTCCTTTACGGTATTCGTATCACTGACACTGTTTGGTTTTCACTTAATGAGAGCCTGTACAGAAAAAAATTTGCAAGCTAAAGATGGAGGTGAGTATGTACCTATTGATGACCGATTTGATTTATTAAATAAAGAAGCCCGATAGGTCGGGAATTCTGTTTATACCCGACATCAATATGCGAAAAATGTCTGGCAACGAACTAGGAATTTATGTGTACGAAATAAATACAGAACTTAAGAAGCAATTAAAGAAACCACATCAGTATTTATGGAAATACTATGCCGAAGACCGCTTGCTCAATCTCTTAGATTCGTCAGAACTGTTTTTTACAAATGTTCCAAAATTTACTGACAATTTCGAGGGGTTACTGCCAGCTAAAGCGCGTAATTCCTTTATTCGCTGGTGCATCGATAACGGAAGCTCTCCTACCAAAGCCGCTCAGGAAGCAATCCATTATGAGAATACGCGAAACAATTTTTATGTGAGTAGTTGGCATGTAAATGATTATGAGTCGTATCTTATGTGGAAAGCATACGCCAATGAATCCCGTGGATACGCAATACGAACAACATTTGAGCGTATTAAAACTGCATTTAATAGCTTTTCTGGCATAATTAATGGTGGTGGTATTGAATACGTTAACTACGCAGATGCTCATATTAATTTTGGAAATGTATTCAATTCGGTATCCACAAAGGATATGCCATATAGCGACGAGAGTGAGTTTCGCCTGTTTTTTTGGAAAGAATACCAGCAAAACAAGACTCATCCAATCATTGAAGGTGGAATAAAGATTCCGGTCGATCTTTCAGTTCTTGTGGAGTGTGTATATATTAACCCTCTCATTGACCAACCATCAGCTAAAGTTCAAGAGGCTTTGCTGAAACACGAAATCAAATGGACGTCCTCGTTAATTCGGGTACAGCCGACATACGTGTAAAAATAGGACATAGCGGATAAAATTAGTTGATTGGGTGGGCTTAATTAACCAAAAGAACGGTTTGTTCCACGACCCTGCTGAAAGCCTTGGTATCAGTGTCTTACAGACGAAATATCGATTTCAAACCCAGTTGCCGCATAATATTTTTATGCGGCAACTGGGTTTGATAAATCCTGGAAGCTGAAAGCAGAACGGGTTTCACCACCCCTCTACAACGGATTGGCGGGAGTTGGTTGGTGGTGAAGTGTTGAATATTTATGATGTCAACTACCGGCCATTATTTGCCGGTCACGTCTGGCCGATTTATGGTGAAGAATATGTCATAATGGAACATTGTCAAAAAATTGTGATTAAACTAAGACACATAAAGCATTTGAATGAAGAACAAAACAAAAAATACCTTCAATGAACGCGAAGTTTTTAACTATTGTGTCAGCTTCGTCGACTTATTAGGGCAAGGATTGGTTTTAAAAGATCAAAACTTGCTACCAAAAAAGGAATCACGAGATGAGTGGAAAAAAGTATATACTACAATAAGAGAAAGTTTGTACCCAATATTCACCCTTCAGCATCAATCTGAAGACTTTCTTCAGTGTATTAAAAACCCAAATCCACTCCATTCCTTTAGAAAAACACTAGCTGAAGATTTACAAATCAGCTGGGACGAAGCAAATATTACGGATATAAAAACACATCGATGGTCAGATGGTTTAATGTTATTCGCGTGTTTGAATAAAAGTAAAACGAAATGCTATATAAATGGTGTGCATGGGTTATTTCTTTCAACAGGACTACTCTGCTTAAGGGGTTTGGCTACAGGACACCCAATACGAGGGGGGATTGAATGCGCTTGGGGCGTTGAGCTTGAGCCAAATGAACTTTATGGTCCCGCAGTAGCTCGCGCATACGATCTAGAATATAATCAAGCGAAACATTCAAGAATTATCGTCGGCCCGAACACCATAGAAATTCTAAAAATTCATCAATCGCTCCAGCTCTTACACATGGCGTTATTTTGATAGTTTGGTTCAAGATTCCGGCCTCCCGATTGATGATGTAAAAGAGTCTATTAATTGGCTTTTGGTTAATGGGTTTGCCGCCGAATTTCAAGGTGCGGGCGGAAAAGTGTACGCCCTTACCAAAGAAGGCAGGACTGTGTTTTCATCTCTTATTCACGTCTAACGAATAAGGTTAGATTGTGTNNTGAACCGGTTGTTGGACAAGCCCGGCCTGCTAGCAACGGAGGATGTAAAACAAAGACTTGACAATGCGTGGCTGACAGTGTATTAAGAAAATATCTTTTTTGCGGATTATTTATAAGGAAAACAATGAGTTGGGGATTATGCATTTATGTGTGTTTTCCAGGATAGGAAGTTTACCGCGAAGCCTTTGGTTTAGACAAGATGTAAATTATGGTATCTACATTAAAAGGCAGAGTAAAGCATGTTTGGAGCTGCGACTAAAGTCGCGGCTCCAAACGCTCTGAAATTTAAAGCAGATACAATCAATGGTTTTATCGACTGATTGTTCGAAGGGAATTCTCCGCGATAGCGGCTTCGTCC